>JADCFR010000274.1 GCA_020249415.1 Roseomonas sp.
CGCCCTTACCGATTTCACGGCGGGCGCTGGCCGCGGCGCGCTGCGTCGCATCACCGTCAAGGGTGGAGAGGCGCTGCTGATTGATGATAGCTACAATGCCTCGGTCGCCTCCGTGCGTGCCGGGCTGGCCGTGCTGGCCGCGCAACCCGCAACGCGGCGCATTCTTGCCTTTGGCGATATGTTGGAATTGGGCGCGGAAGGCCCGGCGCAGCACGCGGCCTTGGCTGAGGATGCGCAGAAGAATTGCGACCTGGTCTTCTGCTGCGGCCCGCTTTCAAACCATCTGTTTCAAGCGCTGCCAACAGCGCAGCGCGGCGGCCATTTCCCGGATTCAACCAGCCTTGCCCCCGCCTTGCGCGCCGCGCTCAAGCCCGGTGATGCGGTGCTGGTGAAGGGCTCACTCGGCTCGCGCATGGGCGTGATCATCAAGACTTTGACGGCAGGAGAGCAAGTTTCGTGATCTATAATCTTCTCTTGCCCTTCGCCGATGAATATGCGCTCGCCAATCTGGCGCGCTACCATACCTTTCGTGCCGGTGCGGCCTGCCTGACCGCGCTGCTGATCAGCCTGGTGTTTGGTTCTACCATCATCAATTGGTTGCGCGGCTTTCAGCGCGGTGGGCAGCCGATCCGCGAAGATGGCCCGACGCGGCACATCATCGAAAAGAAGGGCACGCCCACCATGGGCGGTGTGCTGATCCTGCTCGGCATGGTCGGGTCCACGCTGCTTTGGGCGGATTTGCGCAATGGCTTTGTCTGGGCCGTGCTGTTCATCACCTGCGGCTATGGCGCGTTGGGCTTTGCCGATGATTGGCTGAAAGTCACCAAGCGCAATACCAAGGGCGTATCAAGCCGCATGAAACTTCTGGTGCAGGCCGGCCTTGGCATCATCGCGGCGGTTTGGATTACCTGGCTGATGCCGGGCGCGCTTTCAGACAAGCTCGCCTTCCCGATCTTCAAGGAATTGTTGCTGCCGCTTGGCATTTTTTTTCCGCTATTGGCGGCGCTGGTGATGATGGGCGCTTCCAATGCGGTCAATCTGACCGATGGGCTGGATGGGCTCGCCATTGTGCCGGTGATGATCGCGGCGACCGTCTTTGCGCTGATTGCCTATCTGGTTGGCAATCGTGTTTTCGCTGATTACCTGCAACTGCATTACGTGCCCGGCACGGGGGAACTTGCGGTGTTCTGCGCTGCCTTGGTGGGCGCAGCGCTTGGCTTCCTGTGGTTCAACGCGCCACCTGCCGCGGTATTCATGGGGGATACGGGGTCGCTTTCGCTCGGCGGCGCCTTGGGTGGGCTTGCGGTGGCGACGAAGCACGAAATCGTGCTCGCGATTGTGGGCGGGCTTTTCGTGGTGGAAACCGTTTCCGTCATTATCCAGGTGTTCTGGTTCAAGCGCACCGGCCGACGCGTCTTTCTGATGGCGCCGCTGCATCACCATTTTGAGAAAAAAGGCTGGGCCGAGGCCACCATTGTCATCCGCTTCTGGATCATTGCCATGATCCTGGCCCTTGTTGGGCTTTCGACGCTGAAAATCAGATGACAGCGCCAAGCCCTCCCTTCACCCCCTTTCCCGGCGCGCGCATTGCCGTGGTGGGGCTTGGCCGTGCCGGGCTGCCGGCGGCGCGGCGCCTCGTTGCCTGGGGCGCTGAGGTCACGGTCTGGGACGACAGGCCCGAAGCCCGCGCCGCAGCCGAAGCCGCGGGGCTGACGCTGCAGGACCCCATCGCTGGCCCCTTCCGCGCCGATGCGCTGCTGCTTTCGCCCGGCATTCCGCACCATTTGCCAGCGCCCCATCCGGCGGCTCGGGCAGCGGCGGCGGCAGGCGCGCCGATCCTTTGTGACGTGGAATTTCTCTACCGCGCGGTGCTCGCCAGCCATTCCAAGGCGCGCTTCGTCGGCGTGACAGGCACCAATGGCAAATCCACCACCACGGCGCTGATTCACCATATTTTGCAGGGGGCAGGCATGGCCTGTGAGGTGGGGGGGAATCTGGGCCCCGCAGCGCTCGATCTCAATATCTTGGGGTCTGAGGGGGTCTATACCCTCGAAATGTCGTCTTACATGTTGGAGCGAATCGCAACTCTGCGCTTCAACGTAGCTGTCATGCTGAACCTCAGCCCCGATCACCTGGACCGCCATGGGAACATGGCTGGCTATGCCGCTGCGAAGGCAGGAATCTTCGCGCGCCAAGGGGCGGGTGATGTCGCCGTGCTGGGGCAGGATGATGCGCCGACGGCGCAAATGGTGGCTGGTTTGGCGGCGCGGTTGGTACCGATTTCGGGCAGCGCGCCCCAGCCGGGCGGGGTTTGGGCCGAAGGCCGCGTGCTCCGCGATGATGATGGGCCGATCCTCGATCTGGCCGAAGCGGCGGCGCTGCCTGGCGCGCATAATGCACAAAACGCGGCGGCGGCGGCAGCAGCCTGCATGGCGCTTGGCGTTGCGCGGGCGGATATCGCGCGCGGCATTGCCAGCTATCCGGGCCTTGCGCATCGGCAGGAAATCGTCGCCGAGGCCAGGGGCGTTGTCTTTGTCAATGACAGCAAGGCGACCAATGCGGATAGCGCGGCCCGCGCGCTGGCTTCCTATGACCGCGTGGTGTGGATTGCAGGCGGGATCGCGAAGGAAGGCGGCATTGCACCGCTGGCGCCGTTTTTTCCGCGTATCGCCAAGGCCTTTCTGATCGGGCGCGATGCGCCGGCCATGGCGGCGACTTTGCGCGAAGCCGGTGTAGCGCACGAGATTATCGGTAACCTGGAAGCGGCAGTGCCGGCGGCAGCGCAAGCGGCCTTTGCTGGCGCGGCACCGGTCGTGCTGCTTTCGCCGGCGGCGGCTTCCTTTGATCAATTCTCGGGCTTTGATGCGCGTGGTGATCGCTTCCGCGATCTGGCGCGCGCGCTGGTTGCGAGACAGCAACGGAGGGCAAGCTGATGGCACTCTCCCGCGCGGATAATTCCGTTCTTGGGCGCTGGTGGTGGACAGTGGATCGCTGGACGCTTGCCGCACTGATGGTGTTGATTGCCTTTGGCTATGTGATGATGTTGGCAGCATCGCCAGCGGTGGCCGAGCGTATCGGCGCCTCATCGCGCCATATGTTTTTTCTGAAGCAGGTTTTTTATCTCGGCTTGGCGGCAGTGGTGATGGTCGTGGTTTCGCTGCTCTCGCCGCGTGGTGTGCGGCGCTTTGCTTTGCTTGGTTGCGCCGGGGCCTTGCTGCTGACGGCAGCAACGCTGGTGGTGGGCGTTGAAATCAAGGGCGCGCGGCGCTGGTTGCCGATCCCTGGGCTTTCCTTGCAGCCATCGGAATTCCTCAAGCCCTTCTTCGCTGTGGTGGCTGCTTGGTTGATCGCGGAAGGCATGGCGCCGGGGTCGCGCTTCTGGGGTCGCGCCATCGCGATTGGCCTGTTTGCGGTGATCGCCGTGATCATGAAAAGCCAGCCTGATATCGGCATGCTGCTGGTGATGACCGCAGTGCTTTTCGCGCAATTCGTCGTCGCTGGCTTGAATTTCTTTATTGTCGGTGGCCTTGCCGTGCTTGGCGCTGGGGTTGGTGTTCTTGCTTATCTGTTGTTTCCGCATGTGCAATCCCGCGTGCATCGCTTCCTGGATCCAAGCTCAGGCGATTCCTATCAGGTGAGTGTTGCCATGGAAGCCTTCGCCAATGGTGGGCTTTTGGGGCGTGGGCCGGGCGAAGGGCGTGTGAAGAATGTGCTGCCCGATGCGCATGCCGATTTCGTCTTCGCCGTCGCCGGTGAGGAATTCGGCATGGTGGTGTGCCTGGTTATCCTGGCACTTTTCGCCTTTGTCGTGCTGCGCGGACTGATGCGCCTGCTGGCGGAGACGGATTTCTTTGTGGTGCTCGCCGCGACAGGCCTGTTGACGCAATTCGGCTTGCAGGCTTTCGTGAATATGGCATCCACGCTGCATCTGATCCCGACCAAGGGCATGACGCTGCCTTTCGTTTCCTATGGCGGTTCTTCCGTGCTTGCCATCGCGCTTGGCATGGGAATGTTGCTGGCGCTGACGCGCAAGCGCATTGGTGAACGTGCCGCCAGCACTGGCCTGCCAAGCGGCGCGCTGGCAGCGGGTGGCGCGCGGTGAGGGGCCCCATGGTGCAGCCCATCATCATCGCTGCAGGCGGCACGGGCGGGCATCTTTTCCCTGCCGAGGCTTTGGCGGCGGAATTGCTGCGGCGTGGCGAACGTGTGGCGCTGATGACCGATGCGCGATCAGCGGCTTATGACAGCCCGGTTTTTGCAAATGCTGAACGCTTTGTGCTGCAAGGGTCTGGCCTTTCCGGGCGTGGCTTGCGGCAGGCGCTGCGTGGTGCCTCGGCGCTGTTCATGGGCACGCTTCAGGCGCGCCGGCATATCCGCGATTTGTCGCCGAGTGCGATTGTCGGTTTCGGTGGCTATCCTTCCTTCCCGCCCCTGGCGGCGGCGCGCCTGATGCGCGCATCGCGTCGTCCCGCGCTGATCCTGCATGAACAGAATGCCGTGCTGGGCCGCGCCAATCGGCTGATGGCACGCGGCGCTGATCTGCTGGCGCTTTCCTATGCCGATACGGCGATGGTGCCGGCAGGCACCACAAGCGCGGTGGTGGGTAATCCGGTGCGGCCTGCACTCGCGGCCTTGGCGGGGCAGCCCTATCC
>JADCFR010000275.1 GCA_020249415.1 Roseomonas sp.
GAAAATCGGCGCTGCCATGTTCTTCACCGACTATTCCATGACCCCCGGCGAATTGGCCGTGGCCTTGGAAGAACGCGGTTTTGATAGTCTTTGGGCGCCGGAACATTCCCATATTCCCTTGGCGCGTACCGCAGCCTATCCGGGCGGCGGCGCCTTGCCGCGCGAATATTATGAGGTGATGGACCCCTTCGTGACACTCACTGCCGCCGCAGCCGCCACCAAAACATTGCTGTTGGGAACTGGCATTTGTCTGGTGGTACAGCGTGACCCGATACAGACTGCGAAGGCAGTTGCGACGATTGATCATGTCTCGGGCGGGCGCTTTCTGTTTGGTGTCGGCAATGGCTGGAACCAGGATGAGATCGAAAACCATGGCACCATCTTCGCGACGCGCCACAAGCTGGCGCGCGAACGCATTGAGGCGATGAAAGCGATCTGGACTGAGGCCCAACCAAGCTATGCCGGCGAATTCGTCAGTTTCACGCCGATGGAAACCGGGCCGAAGCCGCTGCAAAAGCCGCATCCGCCAATTATTGTGGGTGGCGCCTTCCCCTGGGGAGCGAAGCGCGCGGTGCGTTATGGCAATGGCTGGATGCCGCATCGTGTGCGCAAGCATTATGCGGATGTTGGCGCGCTGATCCCACAATTCCGCCAATTGGTCGCCAAAGCGGGCCGGCGCGACGAAGATTTGCCCATCACCATCTGGGGCGTGCAGGAAGACCGCGACGCGCTGCTGGCGGACCGTGATCTTGGCGTTCAGCGCGTGGTGCTGAGCCTTGCTTCCGCCAAGCGCGATGAGATCCTGCCGCAGCTTGATCGCTGGGCGGTGTTGATACACGCGGTGGCTTAAAGGACGGTTTCCGCAGCAAGGCGCAGCGCTTCCTGTGTTGCCCCCGTCAGCACCAGCGTATTCAGCTTTCCCTCACGCGCTGCCGCCTGCCAATCGCGCAAACGGGCGCGCACACGATCCGCGGGGCCGACCAGGGCGATTTCATCCACCAGCGCATCCGGCACGGCGGCAATCGCCTCCTTACGATGCCCGGCCAGAAACGCCTTTTGGATCGCCGCCGCCGCATCGGGGAATCCTAGGCGCTTGCAGTAATCATTGTAGAAATTCTTGCCAATGGCGCCCATGCCGCCGATGTAAAGCGCCAGCTCCGGCTTCACGGAATCACGGCAGGCTTGCAGATCATCGCCCACCCGGATTTTCGTATAGGGCGCGATGTCAAAATCACTTAAGGCGCGCGGAGCGGCGGCCTTCGCCATGCCTTCCAGGGTTGGTTTGACGACCAGGTCGGCTTTCTCCGGCGACATGAAAATCGGCAAATTGCCATCGGCGATTTCACCCGCCAGCCGCATGCCGCCCGGCGTGATGGACGCGCAATAAAAGCGCATTGGCTTGCCATGCAGAATGCTTTTCAGCGGCTTGCCGAGCCCAGTCGCATCCGGCCCGTCATAGGGGATGCGATAATGCGTGCCCTGGTATTCCAGGGGCCTTTCGCGCGCGATGATGGCGCGCATGATGTCAATATATTCGCGTGTGCGCATAATCGGGCTGCCATAGGGCTGCCCATGCCACCCTTCCACCACCTGCGGCCCGGAAGGCCCGACCCCACACAGAAAGCGATCCCCGGAAAGGGATTGCAAGGTCAGCGCCGTGGAAGCCGCACAAGCGGGGCTGCGCGCCGGCATTTGCATAATGCCTGTGCCTGCCTTGATTCTCGTGGTTTGCGCCAGCACCCAGGTGATGGGCGTCACCGCATCCGTCCCGTAGCTTTCGCCGCACCACACCATGGTGAAGCCAAGCCTTTCGGCTTCCAGCACCAGCGCCATATCAATGGTGCCGGTCATGCCAAGCGTCATGCCAAGGCGCATGGTTCAGATCCTTTCCATCACAGTTTCGCGAAAGCCTTCCATCTGCCCCAGGACTTTTTCGACCGTGGAACCGAGGAAGTTGAAATCAATCGCGCTGACACCCAGCGCACGTAGCGCATGAATATCGTCGACAATCTGCGCCGCACTGCCGGAGAACAAATGCCGTTCCCCGTCACCCGCAAGCGCGGGCAATTCCGTACCGAATTTCTGCACACGCAGCGCGAGGCCAACCCGCGCCGGGTCCCGCCCAGCCTCCCCGGTCAGGCGGCGGAGCTTGGCAACGGCTTCCTTGTAGCGCGCCAGGCTATCCAGCGGGAAAGCCGGATTCGTGCCGATGGGATACCAGGCATCACCCAAGCGCGCCGTGCGCCGCAGTGCCGGGCCGCTTTCGCCGCCCACCCAAATCGGCGGGCCACCCGGCTGCACGGGCTTGGGTTCAAAGCTGATCTTGTCGAAGCTGACGTGCTCACCCTGAAAGCGCGGCTCGGCTGCGGTCCAAAGCTCCCGCGCGGCCAGGATATACTCATCCGTCACCTTGCCGCGTGCGGCGAAATCCGGTGCGTCAAGCGCTTCAAATTCTTCCTTCAGCCAGCCCGCGCCAATGCCGAGCGTAAGCCGTCCATTGGAGAAGATATCAATCGTGGAAAGGATTTTCGCCGTCAGTACCGCCGGGCGATGTGGCACCACCATCACGGATGTCACCAGCCGTAGCTTGTTGGTGCGTGCGGCGGCAAACATCACCTCGGTCAATTGTTCATGGCGTGCACCGCGCGCGCCGGCGGGAAATTCGCCATTATCCGAATAGGGGTAGATGGCATGAATATCGGTCGGGATCACGACATGGTCGCTGAAGGTGGCATAGGCATAGCCCATCGCCTCCCCACCCTGGAGCAGTTGGGTAATCGCCTCAGGCGAGGCGAGCGGGCCGGCGGTTGGGGCGTTGAAACCGATCTGCATGCTGGGCCTCCCATCCCCGCGCATTGCATCCGGCGCGGCATTCCCACACGATGGGGCCAGGGGAAGGAGGATGGCAAGGGTGCAGGACAGGTTGGAAACCACACCGTTGGCGGAGTTGATGGCGGAAGCGGCCGCCTTGCGCGATGCCGGGCACGGGCGCGTCTTGTCCTATTCGCGCAAGGTCTTCATTCCGCTGACCAGACTCTGCCGCGATGTCTGCCATTACTGCACCTTCGCCGAGAAGCCACGCGCGGGCCGTGCCGCGTATCTGACGCCTGAGGAGGTGCTGGCAATCGCACGCGCAGGTGCCACAGCAGGTTGCACGGAAGCGCTATTCACGCTGGGCGATAAGCCCGAACTGCGCTGGCGCCAGGCGCGCGACGCCTTGGCGGAAATGGGCCATGCCAGCACCATCGAATACTTGGTCGCGATGTGTGATTTGGTGCTGCGTGAAACCGGGCTGCTGCCGCATGTCAATCCTGGTGTAATGACGGCAGCAGAACTTGGCGCCTTGCGCGCAGTGACCGCGAGC
>JADCFR010000276.1 GCA_020249415.1 Roseomonas sp.
CCATAATGGGCATTGCTACGCGTTGCCGCGCAGCACCTCCTTATTGATCACAACATCAGGGTCGAGCTGACCCTTGAAATGGCTGATGATGCTCTCCGCGCAGGAAAGCCCCATGCGACGCATGCCCTGTTCCGTCGCGGCGGCGGAATGTGGCGAGACCACCACATTCGGCATATCAAGCAGCGGCAAGCGTGTGGTGACGGGTTCTTCCCAGAACACATCCAGCCCGGCAGTCGCAAGATGCCCGGTTTTCAAGGCGGCGGTGAGAGCCGCTTCATCCACCAGCGTGCCGCGCGCGGTATTGATATAGGTGCCACCTGGCTTCATGGCCGCCAAGAAAGTGCCATTCACCATGCCGCGCGTTTCCTCATTGCTCGGGCAATGGGTGGTGACGATATCGGCTTCCGCCAGGCCTTCATGCAGCACCTTCACCGGGCGGAAGCCTGCGCCCTTGATGGTGTTTTGCGGGATATAGGGGTCATGCACCAGCACCTCCATCCCGAAGGCGGCGCATAGCCGCGCGACGCGCCCACCGATGCGCCCAAAGCCGATAATCAGCACCTTGCGTCCGGATAGATCCCAGGTTTTCAGCGAAGGCTTGGAACCCCAATCAAGTGCACGCAGATTCTTATCGTAATCCAGCGTGCGCCGAGATGTGGACAGCATCAGCATCATCGCGTGTTCGGCGACCGAAAGCGCATTGGCATCCGGTGTCACGGTCAGCGGAATGCCGCGTTCGGTCAGTGCCTTCACATCAACCGCATCATAGCCAACGCCATGGCGCGCACAGATGGAAAGCATCGGCGCCTTAGCCAGGAAGTCACGATTGATCGGCGTTGCACGGACGATGATGGCTTCCGCGGTTTGCATCGGCCCCCGCAGGGTATCCGTATTTACCTCGGTCAGCATCGTGACCTTGAAATCGGGTTCCGCATGCAGCCTTGCCATGGCATCGGGGTGCAGCGGTCTCAGGCAAACGATATGGGGCATGGTGTTTCCTATTCTACCTTGGCGCCGGAAATGCGCACCAATTCGGCCCATTTCGGAATCTCGGAAGCGACAAAGGCACGAAATTCCTCAGGCGTGGAGCCCACAGGCTCGCTGCCTTGCTGGGCGAGTTTTGCGCGCATGTCATCCGTGCGCATCACGGCGCGGATTTCAGCGGCGATGCGATTGACGATGGGGGCTGGTGTATTGGCCGGCGCCATATAGCCATTCCAGAGCGCCACCTCGAAACCGGGCAGGGTTTCGGCAATGGTCGGCACATCGGGCAGCAGGGACGAACGGCGCGCGGTGGTGACGGCAATGGCGCGCAGCCGCCCGGCCTGCACATGCGCAATCACTTCCACCAAAGGCGCTGCCATGGCCTGGATTTTCCCGCCGATCAGGTCCGTCACCGCCGGCGTGCCACCGCGATAGGAAACATGCGTGACATCAATGCCGGTACGCGCGGCGATCAACGCCGCAGAGAGGTGCTGCGATGTGCCCGACCCCGCATTGCCGAAATTTAGCACGCCCGGCTTGGCCTTGGCTTCCGCCACCAGCCCAGCGAAATCGCGCGCCGGCACATCCGGGTGCACCACAAGCAAATTTGGAATGAAGGTGGTTTGGCTGATCGGCGCGAAATCACGCTGCGCATCAAAGGGCATATTGCGATAGAGCGCACCATTCGTGGCGTGCGTAGAACTTGTCGCCATCACCAGCGTATAGCCATCAGGGGCAGCGCGCGCGACAGCCTCACTGCCGATGTTTCCAGCGGCACCGGGGCGGTTTTCAATCACGACAGGCTGGCCAAGCCTGGGCGAAATTGCCTCAGCGACCAGGCGCGCAGTGATATCCGTGCTGCCGCCTGGCGCGAAGGGAACAATGACGCGAATGGGGCGGTCTGGACTCCATTGCGCCTGGGCCAGCGCGGGGCTTGCCGCGATTGCTGCGAGCCCCGCGAGAATTTGCCGTCTTTGCATTGTTTCCTCCTATTGATTGGGGCGGCTGATTCACCGCTTCGGCGATACCGCCTACGCGGATCAGGCGCCCCGCACCCCCAGTTTTCGCCCGCTGGCGTGCATTTCTCACAATTGATGATGCGCCGCCGGCCCCATTACCGCTTCACGCATGCGCGCTTGCAGCAGCGCACCTTCGCGCGGCGGCAGCACCAAGGGCTTGCTGGTGGCGTCAATCTTCGCGACCGCGAAGAAGGGGCCTTTGCCGGCATGGATCGCCTTATGCAGCGCGGGCACTTCATCCGGCTTGGTGACGAACATCGTGCTCGTGATGCCGGCACCCTTCGCCATCATCACCAGATCAACGCCATGGCGTGTTGCGGTTTCCTGCATGCCGGTTTCGCCGTAATGCTCATTGTCTTGCACCACAATGGAAAGATTGGCAGGTTTTTGCACCGCAATCGTCGCCAGCGCGCCAATACCCATCAGCATTTCGCCATCACCGGTAATGACCAGCACTTTGCGTTTCGGCTGCGCCAAGGCAAGGCCAAGCCCGATCATGGCCGCACCCCCCATGCCGCCCCAAAGTGGCAGGTTTTCCGCGCAATCACCAATCGCCGTGATATCCCAGGCCGGCGCACCAAGCCCGGCAATCACCAGCATTTCGCCACGATCCGTAAGCAGCGCAC
>JADCFR010000277.1 GCA_020249415.1 Roseomonas sp.
CCCGGCCCGCGGCTGTTATTCTCCACCCATATGGATACCGTGCCGCTCTGCAAGGGTGCGAAGCCGCGGCGGGAGGGGGATCGGATTGTCTCCGATGGCACCACCGCTCTGGGCGGTGATAATGGCACAGGCTGCGCCGTGCTGATCGCACTGGCGAAAAGCCTGATCGACCACAAGCTGCCGCATCCGCCGATCACGATGCTGTTCACGGTGCGCGAAGAAAGCGGCCTGCATGGCGCGCGGGAATTGGACCCGAAGGATCTGGGCGGCGCGGTGATGGGCTTTAATGTGGACAGCACCCATGCGGCCCTGCTCACCATTGGCGCGGTAGGGCAGCAGAATTGGGAAGTCACCATCAAGGGCAAGGCAGCGCATGCCGGTGTGGCGCCGGAACGCGGCATATCTTCAACGCTGGTCGCTTCCATCGGGCTGACCGAAGCACGTCGTGCGGGCTGGTTCGGCAAGGTGGAGCAGCCCGAAGGCAAGGGTTCGTCCAATGTGGGTATCTTCGGCGGCAAGGATGGCAAGCCCGCCGGCGATGCCACCAATGTTGTCACGGATTACGTGCATCTGGTGGGCGAAGCGCGCAGCACGGATGCGGCCTTTGCCGTCAAGATCACCGAAGCCTTTGAAGCCGCCTTCAACAAAGCAAGGACCGAAGTGAAGGATGCCGATGGCAATATGGCCGAGGTGAGTTTCCAAACCCGCACCGCCTATCCGCCCTTCCTGATGTCGGAAGATGATCCCGCCGTGCAGCGTGCGAAAAAAGCCGCGCAATCCATGGGGCTGAAACCCGTGACCATGGTGTCCGCCGGTGGGCTGGATGCGAATTGGCTGGTGAAGCATGGCGTGCCAACCGTGACCTTTGGCGCGGGCCAGGCGGAAATCCACACCGTTAATGAATATGTGGTCATTCCGGAATTCGCCCAAGGCTGCCGCCTGGCGGTTGCCATCGCCACGCTGGAGTAATATCCGCGCCCCATGCGCATTCTGCTGATCGAAGACGATAGGGCGACGGCTGATTACATCGCCAAGGGTCTGCAGGAAATTGGCCATGTCGTGCAGGTGGCGCGTACGGGCCGGGATGGCATGTTGCTCGCCGCCGGTGAGCCCTGGGATGTGATCGTGACGGATCGCATGCTGCCGGGGCCGGATGGGCTCACTATTCTGCGCGCGTTGCGGGCTTCCGGCATCGCCACGCCGGTCCTGGTGCTGACCGCGCTGGGGGAGGTTGAACGCCGGGTCGAAGGGCTTGATGCCGGCGCCGATGATTATTTGGCAAAACCTTTCGCCTTCAGTGAACTCCGCGCGCGCATTGCGGCCCTGGCGCGCCGCCCGACGCCAACAAGCGATCCCGTATCGCTGCAAGTTGGCGATATTGAAATGGATTTGCTGAAGCGCGTGGTGCGGCGCAATGGCCAGCCAGTGGAATTGCTGCCGACGGAAATGCGCCTGTTGGAATTCATGCTGCGTCGCCCCGGCCAGGTGCTGACCAAGACCATGCTACTGGAAGGCGTGTGGGATTTGAATTTCGATCCCTCCA
The DNA here is from genome assembly GCA_020249415.1 of Roseomonas sp. GTDB lineage: Bacteria > Pseudomonadota > Alphaproteobacteria > Acetobacterales > Acetobacteraceae > Neoroseomonas. The sequence goes on from JADCFR010000277.1 coordinate 1,544, forward strand.
CCAATTTGGTTGAGGTGCATGTCAGCCGCTTGCGCCGCAAGCTTTCGCTTGAAGGCTTGCCCGCGCCCATCCAGACCATGCGCGGTGTTGGCTATATGCTTGGTGCGCCGACGTGAGTGCCATAGGGCGGCTGCTGCGCAGCTTCGCGCTGCGCACCGCGCTGCTCACGGCCTTTGGTGTTTTGGGCATTTCCGCGCTCGGCCTAGGGCTTGGCTGGCTGAGGAGTTCAGCGGCACTTGAGGAAGCGCTCGACAGCACCATCCGCGCGGAAGCCGAATTGCTGCTGGGCGAATTTCAGCGTTTTGGCCCAATTGGCCTGACCCGGGCGGTGGAAGCGCGCACGCGGGACCGCACACCAAGTGCCATTCTGGTGCAACTCCGCCTGCCTGATGGGCGGCCCGTGGCGGGTTCCACGCGGCTTTCCGGCGCGCCGATGGGCCTGCGCGGTTTTGTCACGCTGCGTGCACCGGAAGGGCCGGTGCGCACCCTCGGCATCGGCGTTTCCAATGGTTTTACGTTGTTGGTCGCGGCGGAATTTGGCGCGGTGCTGGATACGGCTGCAACGCTGGCCAGAACCTTGCTCGCTGCCGGGGCGGTGGCGGTGCTGATCGCGCTTGGCTTTGGCCTGTTCATGGCGCGCGGGTTGCAGTCCCGGATGCGCCGCGTCTCAGAAGCGGCAGAACAGGTGATGCGCGGCGATCTCGCGCGGCGCCTGCCCTTGGCCGGCAGTGCCGATGAGTTTGATCGGCTGGCGGGCACGGTGAATACGCTGCTGGATCGGCAAGAGGCGCTGATCGAGGGCATGCGGCAAGTCACGGTGGATGTCGCGCATGATTTGCGTGGCCCGCTTTCCCGCTTGCGCCAAAGGCTGGAAGCGGCGCTGGCGCGCGCGCGCGATCCCAATGCCGATGCCGCTGCCTTTGAAGCCGCCTTGGCGGAGTTGGATACGGTGCTTGCGACCTTCACCGCACTTCTTCGCATTGCGCAGCTTGAAGCCGGTCCGCCCTTGCCACCGCAGGAAGCGCCGGTGGTGGATCTTTCTGCGCTGGTGACAACACTCGCCGAGGCTTACGCGGTGGTGGCGGAAGAAGCCGGCAAAAGGCTGGAAGTGCAGGTTGCACCCGATCAGCGCCTGCATGGCGATGCCCCGCTGCTGCGGCAAATGCTGAGCAACCTCATGGATAATGCGCTGACCCATGGCGGGCAGCGTTTGCGCGTGACCTTGCACCCAGGGCCGGTGCTGGACGTGGCCGATGATGGGCCAGGCATTCCGGCAGAAGAATATGCGCGCGTGCTGCGCCGCTTTTATCGGCTGGATCGGAGCCGCGGCACGCCTGGCAGCGGGCTTGGCCTGGCGCTGGTAGCCGCTGTCGCAAAACTGCATGGCACGACGCCCACATTGTCAGACGCCGCGCCGGGGCTTCGCGTCACGGTGGATCTCTCCGGGGCAAGGGTAGAAAGCTGAAAATCATTTCAGCTTCGCGTTCGGGACTTTACAGCGGGGTTTCTCCATTTTCAGCGGCAAGGCGAAGCGAATCAGCGCCGTGCCCTTCAAGTGGAGAAAGAAAACACATGGCTACATCCAGCCCCGCCCGCCGCACTGCGCGCTATGCGCTGCTCGGCCTGTTGCTTGGCTCAACCGCGCTTACCGGCCTGGCCGTGCATGCGCAGAATGCCCCTGCCCCGGCCGCCCCGGCCATCACCCTTGACCGCGCCGCCCCCGCCGCCGGCTTTGCCGAGCTGGTGAAGGCCGTACGCCCCGCCGTTGTCACCATCAATGTCGCCGGCAAGGCGCCGCGCGCTGAGGCGGGCATGCCCAACCCTGGCCAGGGCCGTGTGCAGGGCACCGGTTCGGGCTTTATCATTGATGCCGCCGGCTTCATCGTCACCAATAACCATGTGGTGGATGGTGCCAACCGCATCACCGTGAAGCTGGAAGATGGCCGCGAATTCCAGGCCCGTCTGGTGGGCCGCGATGCGCGGACCGATGTCGCGCTACTAAAGATTGAAGCCGGCGCGCCGCTGCCCTTCGTGGCGCTTGGCGATTCTGAACGCGCCCAGCCCGGCGATTGGGTGGTGGCCATGGGCAATCCTTTTGGCCTGTCTGGCACCGTCACCACGGGCGTGATTTCCGCGACTGGCCGAGACATTGGCGCCGGCCCCTATGATGATTTCATCCAGGTGGATGCGCCGATCAATCAGGGCAATTCCGGCGGCCCGCTTTTCGCCCGCGATGGCGGCGTGATTGGCGTGAATACCGCGATCTTCAGCCCGACCGGTGGTTCGGTTGGCATTGGCTTTGCCGTGCCATCCAATATGGTGAAGCGCGTGGTCGCCGAGTTGCGTGAGAAAGGCCATGTGGAGCGCGGCTTCCTGGGCGTTTCCACGCAACCGGTGAATGCGGCCATGGCGGCTGCGCTGAAGCTGCCGGCCAAGGGCGCTGAAGCCCCGCAGGGTGCCCTGGTGGCGGGTGTGGAAAATGACAGCCCCGCCGCCAAGGCCGGCCTCAAGCCCGGTGATGTGGTGACGGCGCTGGATGGCAAACCCGTGCGCAACCCGCGTGACTTGGCGCGCAGCGTGGCGGATCTCCGCCCCGGTGCAAAGGCCGATCTGAAGCTTTGGCGGGATGGTGCGGAAGCAAGTCTCCGTGTGGACATTGCCGCGCAGCCGGGTGCGGAACGTGCCCGCGCGGGTGCCGAGGACTCCAACGCGCCGCGCATTGGTGTTTCGCTGGCGCCCATCACGCCGGAAGCGCGTGCGTCACTCCGCCTGCCCAATGATGCCAAGGGCGCGCTGGTGCAGGCGGTGGAGCCGAATTCACGCGCCCAGGAAGCCGGTTTGCGTCGGGGCGATGTGATCGTGGGTGTTGGTGCTGCCGCGACCGATGATGCGGAAGCCGCGGTGCGCGCGCTGCGTGAGGCGAATGCCGCGGGCGGTGCGGTTGCGGTGCGCATCCTGCGCGATGGCAAGCCGGCCTTCATCGCCGTGCCTGCCGCGCAGGGCTGACAACTGAGCGGGTCAGGCGACAACCGGACCCGCTTCACAGCAAAGCTGGAGGCGATTCTCCACGCGCCATGCGGTGATATCCCGCACCAGACGCGGTCTTCAGCCTGACCGGCCATGGTGGCAGAACTGACCCCTTAAGCCACCATGGTCGGTTTTCTTATGAGTGCCTTCAGAAGCGCACAATACCAACGGCCAGCAAGCGATTGGCAATGCCATGGCCGACGCCATTTGAACCCACCGCCGCCGCGCCATCTTCAAGATCACGCCGGCTGAAAACATATTCCAACCCAAGATCAAGCCAGCCAAAAGGCATGCGGCTGGTCGGGCGATCGGCAAAGGGGCTCCAGATCAGATTGGCAATCACCTGCTGCATTTCGCGGTTGCGCGCCAATGCCCCCTGCGTGCCGGCACCGAAACGGATGGAGGATGGGAAATCCTGCCGCGCGTAAGCATAGGAAACCGTGCTCCGCACAAAATCGCTCCAGAAGCGGCGATAGCCGATGGTGCCGCCATAACTCGGCACGGAATCCAGGCTGTAATCCATACCGGTTGCGGTGATGATGTCCGAAATCCCGCCTTGGCCAAAGGTATTGCCGGCGAAATAACGGCCGATCCCCTCACCATAATAGCCCATCAGCATCAGCTCATCGCGGCCAAGGGCGGAGAGCCATTTGCCAAGCGGCAGGCGCGTATGGGCAGCGAGGCCCCAGCCAAAGGTGCTCTCGCTCGGCCTTGGGCCAAGCGTGGTGCCATCCGGTTCAAGCGTGAGCTGGCGGACCAGGCCGCGCAGCACATATTCTTCAGCGCCGTCGCGCCAGGTGAGCCGCGCCAGAAAATCGGGCATGTGATCAAAGGCAGGGCTGGCGCCGCCATCAAAGCGAACCGGCGACAAGGCTGGCCCGCTTTGCGTCAGGATATCGCCATAGGGCGCTTCGATCGAGCCTTGCAGCATCAAGTTACTGTCGAAACGATGCGTCACACGAAGCTGCGCCTGACGAATGAAGGATTGATTGAGGTTGGTCGCATCATGCAGCGCTTCGGTGATTCCCTCATTCCAAAGGCTATTGGTGTGACCAATCAGGTAGCTCCAATCATCGCGGGTCAACTCAGCAAAGGCTTGCCGCA
>JADCFR010000278.1 GCA_020249415.1 Roseomonas sp.
AATAATCGCATTAGCAATCTTCTCCGCCGACATCAAGGTTGGGAAATTCGTATTGGCGCAGGGTACCACCGGGAAGATTGAGGCATCCACCACGCGCAGCCCCTCGATCCCCTTCACCCGGCCATTCGGGTCCACCACCGACATGGGGTCTTCCGGCCGGCCCATGCGGCAGGAACAGGAAGCGTGCCAAACGCCAATGGTTGCCTTGCGGATGAAGGATTCCAGGGCGAAATCATCCGTCAGCACCTGATCAAGGCGAAAACCTTCCACCACGAAGCGGTCTATGAAATAGCTCCGTATGAAGGCGGGGCCATCCAGTATCAGGCTAATGAGCTTGGTGAGTACTCGGTTCTTATCATTCACCACGCCAAGCTTGCGCACACGGTCACTATAGCTTGCCGGAAAATGATTATCTGTAATCTTGCCCAGTTCATCACTCATCTGGATCGCGGCCATCATGCGAAAGCCGCTCATCAACCGTTCAAGATCGCGCTCGTCTGACAGTAGATTGAATTCCACAATCGGTTCATCACGCCAATCGCGTGACGCGAGCTTGAGCTGCCCGGTTTCCGAATAGGTCTTATTCACCCATAGCAGCATGGACGCGATCTGCTCACCCACCGCGTGCCAGGCGGATTTGCTGACGACAGCAGCAAACATATCCCCCGCCGGCACGCCTTCCAGCTTGGATGAATAGCGCAGCCCAAGCAGAATATGGCGCCGTGTTTGATTATCCACCCGCGCGCCGCGCTTCAGAAAGGAAGACAGCGCAATCGAAGGATGATCCATCAGGCCCCGCCCCACGCCGGGCAGCGCCATGCGCACCGGAATGCCCAAATCGCGCAAATGCCCAATCGGCCCAATGCCCGCGCGCAGCAGATGCGCCGGGGAATGAATCGCACCGCAGGATAGGATGATCTCCCGCCCCATGAAGCGCTGTTCCTGCCCGCCCACCATGGCCAATACGCCCACGCAGCGCTGGTCTTCGAAAATCAATTCCTTCACCTGGGTTTCGCAGGAAATTGTCAGGTTTTCCCGATTGCGCGTTTCACGGTCCAGATAGCCCATGGCGGCCGAGACTCGCTGTTCTTCCGCATTGGAAATGGTGATGGGGAAAAACCCATCTTCAAAAACCCCATTCTGGTCTTCCAAAGGCTTGAAGCCCGCAGCGGCGAAAGACCTCGCTGCAGCCTTGGCGTGGTTATTCCATTGCGCAGGCATGATGCGACGGACCTTGATGCGCCCTTCTTTGCCATGATATGGGCCGCCGAAATCAAGATCATGCTCAACCTTTTTGAAATAGGGCAGTACGGCGTCCCAATTCCAGCCGGTCGCGCCACGCGCTTCCCATTCATCGTAATCCGTTGGCGCACCACGATTGGCCATTTGCCCGTTGATCGAAGAACCGCCACCCAAAACCCGCGCCTGTTCGTATTTGCGCAAGGGCGGGCGGTCCTGCGGCCTGTTATGGGGCACAATCTGCGTATGCACGCGCAATTCCGTCCAATGAAAGCGCGGATCGAAATAGGCGGTGCCCGGATAGCTGTCGCGGATTTCCAACGGCTCCTCACCGGGCGGTGCATCAGGGCCGGCTTCACAGAGCAACACCTTATGGTCGCTGCGGGCAGAAAGCCGATGCGCCAGCACGGAACCGGCGGAACCGCCGCCCACAATAATCGTATCGAACATCACGCTTCCTCTTGTTCGTCTTAGGCTTGCGAAATCATGCGCCCCAAGGGGCGCCCGCCACAGATATGCACATGGAAATGCGGCACTTCCTGCCCGGAATGCATGCCCATATTCATCAGCACGCGATAGCCATCCGCCTCCAAGCCCAGACCCTTCGCCACCTGGCCCACGGCGCGCCAGAAGCCGGTGATTTCCTCCGCACGCGCTTGCGCGCTGAAATCGGCGATGGAGACGTATTTCCCCTTTGGGATCACCAATACATGCACCGGCGCCTGGGGGGCGATGTCATGGAAGGCCAGCGCATGATCATCCTCATGCACCTTCTTCGCCGGAATCTCGCCACGCAGGATGCGCGCGAAGATATTGCTGTCATCATAGGGGCCAAGGCCATTGACCGGCATGGGGTTATGCCTCCCTCGTGGAAATTACCTGACCCCACCATGCCATGCGCGGCCAGGATTGGAAGCCCTTTCATACCATCGCAAGCCAAGCCAGCGCCGCCTGATCCGCGCCACTTGGCAAGGGCGCGTCGCGATCAGCCATCCAGGCCAGGATATCGCCGGCCACCGCGGCACCGCCCAAATCGCGCAACAGCATGTGATGGCCTTCCGGGTAGAAGGCCACGCGCTGCGCGGCTCCCCTCGGCAATTGCGCCAGGGCAGTGCGAATCGGCTTGGGCGGCACCAGCTCATCCTTTGCGCCGTAAAGGATCAAAGCCGGGGCGGTGAAGCGCGGCAGGGCAGCAGTGGCGGCATCCATCAGATCAACCAGGCCGGCCACGGCATCCACCCGTGTTGCCTTGATCAATTGCGGGTCGCGGGACCAGCGGCGCCAGGCGTCCAGATTATCGGTCGGGCGAAAGACCGGCGCGTTGGAGGAAAGCTCCAGCCCCGGCGTCAGCGCCACCATGACATCCAGCGTCCAGCGCATGGGCCAACCCAGGCTGGCCCGCCCGCGCAAGGCCGGCGCGGACAAAACAAGCCCATCCGCCATGGCGGCCTTACTGCCGGCCAGCACGAGCACCGCGCCCCCCATGCTTTCGCCCAACATGAATACCGGCAGGCCCGGATGGCGGGCGCGCATCAAACCAGCCGCAGTAATGGCATCCTGCGCCAGGGTCTCATGCCCCGGCCAAACACCGCGCGGCGCAGTGCCGCCAAAGCCGCGCTGGTCATAGGCGTAAAGCGCGACCCCGGCGGCGGTGAACCAGGGCGCGGCATCTTCCGCGAAGGACCGGCCATATTCATTCATGCCGTGCAAGGCGAGCATCACGGCGCGCGGTGGGCCATCTGGTCGCCAGGCATGCAGCGGCAGGCGCAGCCCATCGGCCATGACCAGCGCGTCATCCAGCACGGCGGGCCTGGTCACCACCGGCCCCATGGGCGCGCGGGCTTCGGCACAGCCGGCGAGCGCCAGGCCAGCCAGCAGCGCTCTCCGCCCCGTTATGACAGGCTTCATGGTCATGGCTGTCAGATAGGGTGCCGGGCAAGGCTGGTCCATCACCCCCTGGCACAGTATGATTAGTGCAAGCATTGCGAAATGAGGACCCAGATGCGCGACCAGCAAATGACCGGCTATGGCCCGAAGCCCGTGGTGGGCGTGACACCGGAACAGCGCGTCACGGTCCATTCCCGCAAGGTGGCCTGCGATGGAGAAGCGGCGAGTGGCCTCGGCCATCCGCGCATCTGGCTGCATATTGAAGGCCATGATGTGACCTGCCCTTATTGTTCCATCACCTATGTGCTGGCCGAAGGCGCCGGCGAGGATCATGGCCATTGAAGACGGCACCGGCCCCGAAGCGGCCCGCCCGCATGGCAAAGCCTTGAGCGAGGCGATTGCGGGGGCCGAGGGCCTGCCGGAAACCAAGCCCGGCGAACGCCATCTGATTCTGGTGGATGGTTCGGGCTATATCTTCCGCGCCTATCACGCGCTGCCGCCAATGACGCGCCCGGATGGCACGCCGGTGAATGCGGTGTTTGGCTTCACCAATATGCTGTCGCAATTCCTGCTGCGTCATGCCGCCAGCCATATCGCGGTGGTGTTTGATGCCGGGCGGCATACGTTTCGCAATCAGATTTACACTGCCTATAAGGCGCATCGCCCGGACCCGCCGCCGGAATTGGTGCCGCAATTCGGCCTGATCCGTGATGCGACCGATGCCTTTGGTGTCGCGCGCGTGGAACAGGATGGGTATGAGGCGGATGATCTGATCGCTGCCTATGCCAAGGCGTTTGAGGCTACCGGCGGACATGTCACGATTGTGTCTTCCGACAAGGATCTGATGCAGTTGATCCGCCCTGCGGTGCAGATGCTCGATCCCATGAAGCAGAAGCCGCTGCGTGCGCCGGAGGTGATGGAAAAATTTGGGGTGCCACCCGAAAAAGTGGTGGATGTGCAGGCGCTGGCCGGGGATGCGACGGATAATGTGCCGGGCGTGCCAGGCATTGGCATCAAGACCGCCGCGCAATTGATCACCGAATATGGTGATCTTGATACGCTGCTGGCGCGCGCGGGTGAAATCAAGCAGCCAAAGCGCCGCGAAGCGCTATTGGAAAACGCGGAGATGGCGCGGATATCGCGTCGGCTGGTCATGCTTGATGACAATGCGCCGCTGCCGTTGGAGATTGCGGCGCTGGAAGCCAAGGCGCCGGGCGATGGCAAGCTGGAAGCCTTTCTGCGTGCGCAGGG
>JADCFR010000279.1 GCA_020249415.1 Roseomonas sp.
CATCCTTCAGGGGAGAACGCCAATGTCCAAATCGCGATTTTCGCGCCGCGCCATCCTGGCCGGCACCAGCCTTCTGGCCATGCCGGGTATTGCCCGCGCGCAAGCGGGTGATTGGCCGCGCCGGGCGGTACGCTACATCAATCCCTTCCCCGCTGGCGGTTCCACCGATGTGCTGTCGCGCATTTATTGCGCGCGCATGACGGAAATCACGGGGCAGAGCTTTGTGGTGGAAAATCGCGCCGGCGCGGGCGGCAATGTCGGTGTGGATGCCATCGCGAAATCCGCGCCTGATGGCTATACGATCGGGATGGGGGGCATTGCCTCCCACGCGATTGCGCCAACGCTTTACAGCAGCCTGAATTTCGATCCTGAGAGAGATTTCACTTTCATCACCGGGCTTTGGCAATTACCCAATCTGCTGGGAGTCAATCTCGATCTGCCCGCGCGCAGCGTGCCGGAATTGATTGCGCTGCTGAAGGCCAATCCGGGCAGGTATTCCTTTGGCTCTGCCGGTTCGGGCACCACGCTTCATCTCTCGGGTGAGATGTTCAAGCAATTGGCGGGCGTGAATATGGAACATGTGCCCTATCGCGGTGTGGCGCCTGGGCTGGTTGATCTGATGGCCGGGCGCATTCACATGATGTTCGATAATATGCCTTCCATGCTTGCGCTTGCGCGGCAGGGCAAGGTGCGGGCCTTGGCGGTAACCAGCGAAAAGCGCAGCCCGATCGAGCCTGACCTACCCGCCATTGCGGAATTTCTGCCGGGGTTTGACGTGATTTCCTGGACCTGCCTTTGCGCGCCTGCGGGCCTGCCTAAGGATATCGCAGATTGGATGTCCCATTTCAGCAGGCAGGCCTTGGAACATCCTGATCTGGTGCGATCCTTCCGTGAGCAAGGTGCAACCGCCTGGTTTACCAGCATGGCGGAAATCAGCGCTTTTCGTGCGGCACAGCAGGCAAAGCTTGCGCCGGTGATCCGCGCTTCCGGCGCGCGGGTGGATTGAAGCGCGGCCCTTGCCGGCGGCGCGGCTGATCTGCGACAAGACGCCAGTGTCTTTCTGTCGGAAACGGTATGACCAGCGCGCCGCCTGAAATTGCTTATGCACCCAAGGATGCGGAGCGGCTTGACCATTTCATGGCGCGCGCCGCTGCCGCCTATTACGCGGCGCGTGATCCGTTTCAGGATTTTGTCACTTCGCCCGAAATATCTCAGGCCTTTGGGGAATGCCTGGGACTTTGGGCGGCAGTGACATGGCAAGCCATGGGGCGGCCTGATTCGGTATTGCTGGTGGAATGCGGGCCAGGGCGCGGTAGCCTGATGGCGGATGCGCTGCGCGCCATTGCGGAAATGATGCCGGATTTTCGCGCGGCCTTGCAGGTGCAGTTGGTGGAGACATCACCGCGTTTGCGTGAAGCACAAGCAGCAAAGCTGGGTGCGGTTGGCGCCACCTGGCATGCGGATGTGGCAACATTGCCGGAAGCACCGATGATCCTGCTCGCCAATGAATTTCTGGATGCTCTGCCCATCCGCCAATTCATTCGCCGAGGCGCTTCATGGTGCGAACGCTTCGTGATGAATGGCGCGTTTATCGAACAGCCCAGCGATGTCGGTTTGGGTCACGATGCACCGGAAGGTGCCGTGTGCGAAGTGAATGAGGCAGCACAGCACTTCGCAGCCTGGCTTGGGGTGCGCCTTGCCCGCCACGGCGGTGCAGCCTTGTTGATTGATTACGGCCCGGCGGAAAGCTCGTTCGGCGACAGCCTGCAAGCCATGCGGGCGGGCCAGTCCGTTAATCCTCTCAGCGCGCCCGGTGAGGTGGATATCACCGCCCATGTGGATTTCGCGGCCTTTGCTGCCGCTGCGCGCGCAGTGGGCGCGATAACGCATGGGCCGCTGCCGCAGGGCGTTTTCTTGCAGCGGCTTGGCTTCATGACTCGGGCAGCGATGCTCGCCCGGCTTGATCCTTCGCGCGCCCAGGCGCAGCTTGCCGCGGCGCATCGGCTGACGGCGCCAGAGGCGATGGGGCGTCTGTTCAAGGCACTGGCGCTATGCGATTCAAGCCTGCCGATACCCGCTGGATTCGAAACCGCATGAGCGCTGAATTCCTGAACGCCAATCCCTTGCAGCATCCGCGCCTGCGGCACGGTTTTTTCACGCGCAATGGCGGCGTTTCGACGGGCGCTTTCGCATCGCTGAATTGCTCGCTCTCCGGCAAGGATGACGCGGTGGCAGTGCGCGAAAACCGCAGCCGCGCCGCGGCAGCGCTTGGGCTTGAACATCAGGCTCTTTGTGGGCTGACGCAGGTGCATGGCAAGCGCGTGGTGGTGGCGGAAGACGCCTGGACGGAAGACCAACGCCCCGAAGCGGATGGCGTGGTGACACGGCGTGCGGGCCTGGCGCTTGGCATCATCACCGGTGATTGCGCGCCCGTGCTTTTCGCGGATCATGCCGCCGGCGTGATCGGCGGTGCCCATGCCGGCTGGCGTGGTGCGGTGCTTGGCGTGCTGGAAGAAACCATCTTCGCCATGGAACGCCTTGGCGCGGTGCGGCGCGACATCATCGCCGTGGTTGGCCCCTGTATTCATCAACCATCTTATGAAGTGGCGGCCGATTTGCGCAATGCAGTGCTGGCACGCGATCCGGCCGATGCGCGGTTTTTCGCAACCGGCAAACGCGAAGGGCGCTGGCAATTTGACCTGCCCGGCTATTGCGCCGCGCGGCTGGCGGCGCTTGGCGTTGCGGTCAGCATCATGCCTCATGATACGCTGGCGGATGAGGCGCGGTTTTTCAGCCATCGGCGCAATACGCTGGCGGGTGGCGGACCCATCGGGCATCAATTATCGGCGATTGCGCTGACCGATTAAAGGCGCTGACAGCACAGAGGAGTCCCGCATGGACCAAACCTTCATCCCTGCCATTTTCATGCGCGGCGGTTCCAGCAAGGGGGTGTTTTTCCACGCCCATGATTTGCCGCAGGACCGTGCGCAACAGGATGCCATTTTCCTTGCCGTACTGGGCAGCCCAGATCCCTATGGCCGGCAATTGGATGGCATGGGCGGCGGTATTTCCTCGCTGTCGAAAGCCGTGATCATCGGCCCGCCAACGCATCCCGATGCCGATGTGGATTATCTGTTCGCGCAAGTTGCGGTCGATAAGCCAGTTGTGGATTGGTCCAGCAATTGCGGCAATCTTTCCTCGGCCGTTGGTCCCTTTGCAGTAGATGAGGGTCTGGTACGCGTCGCGGATGGTGAGGCGCTGGTGCGTATCCATCAGGTGAACACCAGGCGCATCATCCATACGCGTTTTCCGGTGCGCGGCGGCAAGGCGGTGACCGCGGGTGATTTCACCATGGCGGGCGTTTCAGGTTCCGGCGCACGCATCAGGCTCGATTTTCTGGCGCCGGGCGGTGGCGCGACTGGCCGGCTGCTGCCAACCGGCAAGGCGCGCGATGTGCTACATCACGAAGGCCGCGCTTATGCTGCAAGCCTGATTGATGCCGCCAATGCCTGCGCTTTTCTGGATGCGCGTGATTTGGGCCTGACCGGTAGCGAAAGCCCCGATGCAATTGAAGCGGACCCCGCACGCATGGCGTTGCTTGATGCGCTCCGCCGTCAAGCGGGCGTCATGATGGGGCTGGCCGCCACGCCAGAAAAGGTTGGCCTCGCCTTGCCGAAAATTGCCGTGGTTGCGGCACCCGCTGCCTATCGCGCCTTGGATGGTGCGGCCTTCGGCGCGGATACGCATGATATCGCGGTGCGCATGATTTCCATGGAACGCGCCCATCGCGCCGTGCCGCTGACCGGCGCCATGTGCCTTGGCGTCGCCAGCCGCATTCCGGGCAGCGTGCCGCATCAATTGGCCGGGCCACCGGCGCGGGCGGATGAAACGCGCGTTGCAAATCCTTCCGGCATTCTCTCGGTAGGGGCGGAGATGCGTGAGGCTGCCGCTGGCTGGCATGCGGAAAGTGCTGTGGTCTATCGCAGCGCGCGGCGCCTGATGCAGGGCGCGGTAGCGGTGCCTGCGGCGCTGGGTGATTAGGGCCATGATGCGTAAACCTGCATTTTTGCTGCCGCGCGGTACTTGCGACACGCATGTGCATATCTGGGGGCCGTTTGATCGCTTCCCCTTGGCCAAGGGCGCACCCTATACGCCACCAGAGCGCACCAGCGATGATCTGCTGGCCTTGCACGGCAGGCTTGGCGTGGATCGTGCCGTGATTGTGCAAACCACCGTCTATAAGGCCGATAATCGCGCCATGCTGGATGGTATTGCGCGGAGCAATGGCCGCTGGCGCGGTGTGGCCTTGATTGATGAAAGCTTTGATGATGCCGCGTTTCGCGCCTTGCACGAAGGCGGCGTACGCGGGGTGCGCTTTGGCTTTGTGAGGCATTTGGGCGGCGTGCCGGATTTGGCGCTGGTGCGGCGTACCGCGGCGCGCATCGCGCCCATGGGATGGCATTTGGTGCTGCATCTGGATGCCGGGAATATCCCGGAGTTTATCGATTTCTTCGGCGAATTCTCCCTGCCGGTGGTGGTGGATCATATGGGGCGCGTGCCGGTGCGCGATGGGCTGGAACAAACCCCGTTTCGCCTATTGCTGGAATTGCTGAAGCGCCCGAATTGGTGGGTGAAGGTATCCGGTGCGGAACGCATTTCCGAAACTGGCCCGCCCTTTGCCGATGCGATCCCCTTCGCGCAACGGCTGATCGCAGCAGCGCCGGATCGGGTTCTGTGGGGCACGGATTGGCCGCACCCCAATGTACGTTGGGAACCGGATGAGGCTGATCTGGTGGATTTGCTGCCGCGCTTCGCCAATGCTGCGGCGTTGCAGCGGGTTCTGGTTGACAATCCAGCGCGGCTTTATGGATTTTCATGACTGGGACCAGGGAAGTGCAAGACCAGATGATCGGACCACTCGCAGGTATTCGCGTGCTTGATCTTTCCTCGGTTGTTGTTGGGCCTGTTTGCACCGGTGTTCTCGCGGAACATGGCGCAGAGGTGATCAAGCTGGAAAGCCCTGGCGGCGATTTGCTGCGTCAGCTTGCCGGCAAGGGCCGCTCGCCCGGCATGAACGGCAAATTCCTCAATTTCAATCGCGGCAAGAAATCCATTGCACTTGATCTGAAGGCCCCTGCCGGGCTTGCCGCGCTCAAGCGCCTGGCGGCGACGGTGGATGTCTTTGTCAGCAATATCCGCCCGGATGCGCAGGCGCGGCTTGGTGTGGATGCCGAAAGCCTGCACGCCATCGCACCGCGTCTTATCCATTGCGCCATCACGGGTTTCGGCTCAGGTGGGCCATATGCCGGCAGGCCGGCCTATGACACGGTGATCCAAGGCGCTGCGGGTGTTGCTGGCTGTTTTGAAGCCTCCACCGGGGAACCGCGCTATGTGCCGATGCTGGTCGCGGACCACACGGTTGGGCTGATTGCTGCGCAGATGATTGGCTTTGCGCTTTATCGGCGCGAAAAAACTGGTGTCGGTGAAGCGCTTGAAGTGCCGATTTTCGAAAACATGTCCGCCTATGTGATGATGGAACACCTTGGCGCCATGTCCTTCCGCCCCGCGCTTGGCCCGCCTGGTGATCATCGCGTCCTCAGCCCCGATGCACGGCCCTTGCCTACTTCTGATGGCCATATCTGCGTCTCAGCCAATACGGATGCGCAGGCGCATGCGTTTTTTGATGCGATTGGCCGACCCGAATTAAAAACCGATCCGCGCTTCGCCACCATCGCCGGGCGCACCGCCAATACGCGCGATTATTTCGCCATTCGCGCCAGCGGGTTGAAGGGCAAGACCTCAGCGGAATGGCTGGAGATTTTTGATCGGCTGGATGTGCCGGCCTCTCCCTATAACACCATTGCGGGCTTGCTGGATGATCCGCATTTGCGCGCGGTTGGCATGGTGCAGGAAGAAGACCACCCGACCGAAGGCGCAACCTACGCGATCGGCCAGCCCAATCGTTTTTCCGGTGGCAATGCGCCACCGGGTCGGCCAGCGCCGCGGCTTGGGCAGGATGGCGCGGCGCTTTTGGCCGCTTGCGGCATGACCGAAGCTGAGATCAACGCCCTCATACGCGATGGCGTTTTGCTCGAAGCGCCCTGATGAGAAACCAAGGAAACACCCATGACCCGTCCCTTTGAAGGCATCCGCATCATAGACGCGACCCATGTGTTGGCAGGCCCTTTTGCGGCCTATCAGCTTGGTCTGCTGGGTGCGGATGTGATCAAGATTGAACACCCCGAAGACCCTGATCAAAGCCGCGTCAGTGGCGGCGATTGGGATCTCAATCGCGCTGGCATGGGCAGCTATTACCTGACGCAAGGATCAAACAAACGCAGCATGACGCTTGATCTGAAGCAGGAAGCGGGGCGCGAGATTTTTCGCAAACTGATCGCGGGCGCCGATGTGCTGGTAGAGAATTTTCGCCCCGGTGCCTTCGCGGCTTTGGGCCTCGGCTATGAGGATTTGCTGAAACTCAATCCGCGGCTGATCTATTGTTCGATCTCGGCCTTTGGTCATGGTGGGCCGCGTGGCGAACAGACCGCCTATGATCACGTGATCCAAGCGACATCCGGCATCATGGCCTGCACCGGCACGCCGGAAGTCAACCCGATCAAATTCGGCGCACCGGCGATTGATTACGCCACCGGCACCATGGGGGCTTTCGCGCTATCAGCGGCGCTGTTCCAGCGTGAGAGAACCGGGCGCGGTCAGCATATTGATCTTGCCATGTTGGATGTCGCGATGATGATGATGGCAAGCCATGTCACATCCTATGCGCGCAGCGGCAAGCCCGCACGCCCGCGCGGTAATGACCATGAGTATGCAACGAATAGCTGCTATGAAACCGCCGATGGTCTGGTGATGATTGGCGCCAGCAATCTCCGCCAACAAAAGCGGCTATGGAACGCGCTGGGGCGACCCGATATGGCGAAGGACAGCAATGAAGCGCGCCATGCCGACCGCGCGCATGAAGCCGCCACGCTGGCCGAGTTGTTGCAGGCCAAAACCGCTGCTGAATGGGAAAGCTATTTGCAGGCGCGCCATGTGCCGGCAGCGCGCGTGCGTAATTTGGCTGAATCGCTCGCCGATCCGCAGATCAAGGGGCGCGGCGTGGTGCATCACTTTGAAGGCGCACCAGGTGTGACGGGATCATTTTCTGTCCCCGTCGCTGCCTTTGGCTTTGCGCATGGCGGGCCGCGCGTGGATACGCCGCCGCCGACTTTGGGGCGCGACAATGATGCCATCCTGGCCGAGCTCGGCTATGATGCCGCCGCGCGCGATAAACTCCGCGCCGCTGGCGTGATTTGAAACAGGGGGAAACCATGGCCCAATTTACCTTCGACCACATCCATCTGCGCAGCCCCGATCCGGAAGCGACGGCGGTTTTCTATGAACGCATGTTCGGCGCCGAGGTTTTGCGCTCCACCCAGCAGGGCGAGCCGCGCGTGGATATCAGGCTTGGTGGGCAGATCATTTTCCTCGCACCGATCAAGG
>JADCFR010000028.1 GCA_020249415.1 Roseomonas sp.
CCTGATTGATGCCGCGCTGGATCGTGCGCGACCCGGTGGCCACGCATGACCAAAGCACGCGCCTTATGGACGATTGCACCGGGTGTGGCGGAACTCCGCACCGAAACCCTGCCCGCGCGCGCGCCGGATCAGGTACTGGCGCGCATGCTGGCATCGGGCATTTCACGTGGAACGGAAAGGTTGGTGCTGGCGGGCAAGGTGCCGGAGAACCAATGGGGCGTGATGCGCTGCCCGTTGCAGGCCGGTGATTTCCCCTTCCCGGTGAAATATGGCTACAGCGGCGTGGCCCGCGTCACGGAAGGCCCGACGGAACTCCAAGGCAGGCGCGTATTTTGCCTCCACCCGCATCAGGATGTCTTCCTTGCCCCGGCTGCCATGTGCATCCCCGTCCCGGATGCGGTGCCCGATACCCGCGCGGTGCTCGGCGCCAATATGGAAACCGCGCTGAATATCCTGTGGGATGCTGCGCCCCTGGCCGGAGAGCGCGCCTTGGTCATCGGCGCCGGCGTGGTCGGGCTGCTGGTGGCCTATCTGCTGGCGCGCATCCCGGCCATGGCGGTAACGATCATTGACCCCGACCTATCGCGCCGCGCCATCGCGGCACAATTCGGCGTGGCATTCGCCGCCCCGGAAGCCGCACCGGCCGATCAGGAATTGATCATCCATGCCAGCGCCAACCCCGCCGGGTTGCGCCAGGCCCTGCAATGCGCAGCCTTTGAGGCGCGGATCATCGAAGCCTCATGGTTTGGCGCGCAGGAAGTGGCGTTGCCTTTGGGTGAGGCCTTCCATTCCCGCCGCCTGCGCCTGATTTCAAGCCAGGTCGGCGCGGTGGCACCCGCCATGCGCGCCCGGCGCAGCTTTGGGCAGCGCATGGCCTTGGCGCTTGGCCTGCTGGCGGACCCGGTGCTGGAGGCGCTGATCGGTCCCGCGACCCCGTTTGAGAACTTGCCGCAAGCCATGCCGGGCTTGCTCAACCCCGCCCCCGGCACGCCCGCGCCGCTTTGCCCCCTTGTCACCTATGGTGCATGAAGCGCCGAACCGCATAGGAACAACCCCGCCCATGTTCAGCCTGACCGTTGTTGATCACGTCATGATCGCCCATTCGTTCCGCGGCGCGGAATTTGGCCCCGCGCAGCGCCTGCATGGCGCCACCTTCATTGTGGAAGCCGAGTTTCGCGCGCCGAAGCTCGATCCGCTCAATCTGCTGGTGGATATCGCCGCCGCGAAGGTTGAATTGCGCCACATCCTGGATGGGTTTGATTATCGCAATCTGGATGCGGAACCGGTCTTCGCCGGGCAGAACACCACGACCGAATATCTCTGCCTGCATATCCATCGTTGCCTGTCGGCTGCGCTGGCCGAGGGCAAGCTTGGCGCCGGCGGCAAGGCGGTGACGGGCCTCAAGGTGCTGCTGCGCGAAAGCCATATCGCCTGGGCCGCCTATGAAGCCGCACCGGGCGAGGAGCCCGCGGCTTGAGCTGATTGCTCCCAACGCCTCGCTTGATTGCAGTGCAATCATTGATTACAGTGATTGCATCAGATAGGGGCTCCCCATGGCCAGCATCACCATCCGCAATCTTGATGAGGCGCTGAAGCGCAGCCTTAGAATCCGCGCCGCCGAACATGGCCGGTCCATGGAAGAAGAGGCACGCGATATTCTGCGCCAGGCCATCAGCCGCCCCGCCCCCGCCGCTGATCTCGGAAAGGCCATCCATCGCCGCTTCGCTGCCCTTGGCGGCGTTGATCTGGAACTGCCCGCCCGTGAGCCCATGCCGGCACCGCCGCGCCTTGATTGAAGCGCACACATGATTGTGCTGGATACCAATGTGGTTTCGGAACTCATGCGCCCGGCACCATCCGAAGCCGTGCTGGCTTGGTTCGCCGCGCAAGACGCCGCCGATTTGTATTTGAGCGCGATTGCGGAGGCAGAACTGCGCCGTGGTGCCGCCATGCTGCCCGCCGGCAAGCGGCGCGATCAATTGCTGGTCGTGATGGATGCCATGATCGCCGAGGATTTCGCGGGCCGCATCCTGCCTTTTGATAGCGCCGCTGCCCAAGCCTTCGTACTGGTTTTTCTGGAACGCCGCGCGGCCGGGCGCCCGATCAGCTTTGCTGATGGCCAGATCGCCGCCACCGCCCGCGCCCAAGGTGCCGCCATCGCCACGCGCAATACCGCCGATTTTGCGGGTTGCGGCATTGCGGTGATAGACCCATGGACGCATCAGCAAGGCTCACGCGACACCCCATGACCCGCGCCATCCATCTTATCGTCCCCGCGCCCTTCAGCGCGATTTCCGGCGGCTATATCTATGATCGCCGCATGGTCGAAGGGCTCAGCGCGCTGGGGCAGGAAGTGCGCGTGGTGGAATTGGCCGGGCGCCATCCCTTCCCGGATGAAGGGGCGACCGAAGCGGCGCGTGCCGCACTCGCGGCAATCCCCGAAGGCGCGCGCATTGTGATTGATGGCCTCGGCCTGCCCGCGTTTTTGCCCTTGGCTGATGAGCTGACACGCCGCGGCGCAACCGCGCTGATCCATCACCCAACCGCGCTCGAAACCGGTGCGCCGGTTGGCGTGCGCGAAGCCTTGAAGGCCGCCGAACGCGTCTTGTTCAGCGCCTGTGCGCGCATCATCACCACATCAACCCTGACGGCGCGGGATTTGCCAGAGGGTTTCGGCGTGGACCCCGCGCGCATCACGGTGATTGAACCCGGCACAGATCCCGCGCCGCGCGCGGTGGGTTCCGCTGGCCCCGGTTGCGCCATTCTCAGCATTGGCTTGCTCGTGCCGCGTAAGGGGCATGACGTGCTGCTCCGCGCCCTCGCGCGCTTGACGGATCTTGAATGGTCGCTTGCCATTGCCGGTGATGCCACGCGCGATCCCGTGCATGCCGATGGGCTGCGCGCGCTGGCGGCGGAGCTTGGCCTTGCGCAACGCGTGCGCTTTCTGGGTGCGCTGCCGGCTGCGGCGCTGGATGCGGAATATGCGCGTGCCGATCTTTTCGCGCTCGCCACGCGCTATGAAGGCTATGGCATGGCGGCGGCAGAGGCGATGGCGCGCGGCCTGCCGCTGGCGATCACCGCCGGCGGCGCGATTGCCGAAATTGTGCCGGAAGATGCCGCTGTGGTGGCGGCGGTGGATGACCACACTGCGCTATCGCGCGCCATGCGCCGACCGATTTTCGATAAGGGCTTGCGCGCCGCCATGGCTGAAGCCTCCTGGCGGGCGGGCCAGGCCTTGCCGCGCTGGCCAGACCGCGCCGCCGCTTTCCTGAAAGCTCTTGATCATGGCTGAAAGCTTCGATGGAGATTGGCTCGATCTGCGTGAGCCTTATGACGCCGCAGCGCGCAATCCTGAATTAGCCGCGATGCTCGCCGCTTCTTTGCCCGCGCGGCCGCGCCTGCTTGATCTTGGCGCGGGCACCGGCAGCCTGCTTCGCTGGCTTGGCCATTTCATGGGCCGCGCGCAAAGCTGGACCTTGGTGGATAGCGACGCCGAATTGATCTCCCGCGCTTTTGATACCATCGCCGACCGTGCCGAGGCCGTGGGCTGGCCAGCCACCAATCCGGGGCGCAGCGCACTTCTGGTCCATGCACCGCATGGCGCCTGGCGCATTGAAGCGATCCTTGCTGATCTTGCTGCAGCGCCCGCCAATCTGCCCTTGGAACGCGTGGATGCGGTGGTCAGCACGGCCTTGTGCGATTTGGTATCGCGCGGTTGGGTGGAAACCATGGCTGCTGCCTGCGCCGCGCGCCGCCTGCCCTTCTATGCTGCGCTGAACGTGACGGGACGTGAGCGTTTCACCCCACCCCACCCCGCCGATGCGCTGGTGGCGCGCGGCTTTCGCCGCGACCAGGCGCGCGATAAGGGTTTTGGTGGCGCATCACTCGGGCCGCAAGCACCCGCCGTGATGGCGGAAGCCTTTTCCGCGCATGGCTATGCCATTCATCGCGCGCCGAGTGCTTGGGTGGTGGATCGCCGCGCCCGCGCCTTCACCCGCGCCATTGCCGATGGCCATGGCATGGCCGCCATCGGCTGGGAAAGGCGCGGTGCGGAAGCCATTCTGGATTGGCTTGAAACGCGGCGCGATCAGGCCGATGCCGGGCAGCTTGCGGTGCGCATCGGTCATCAGGATTTCCTCGCCCTTCCTCCTGCAAGGTAGTTGCACATGCCCCTTTTGCTTGGCTGCATCGCGGATGATTTCACAGGGGCGACGGACCTCGCGAATACGCTTGTCAAAGGCGGCATGACTGCCGTGCAAGTGATTGGCGTGCCGACCGGGCCGCTGCCGGAAGCGGATGCCGTAATCATTGCGCTGAAATCGCGCACCGCGCCGGTCGGGGAAGCCGTGGCGCAATCTCTCGCCGCTTGTGATGCGTTGCTTGCCGCAGGTGCCAAGCAGATGTTCTGGAAATATTGCTCGACTTTTGACAGCACGGATCAGGGCAATATCGGGCCTGTCGCGGATGCGCTCCTGAAGCGGTTGGGATCGGGCTTTGCGCTGGCCTGCCCGGCATTCCCCACCAATGGACGCACAATCTATTTGGGCCATCTTTTCGTCGGCAATGCGCTGCTGAATGAAAGCGGCATGGAAAGCCATCCGCTGACGCCGATGACAGACGCTAATCTGGTGCGCGTCCTGGGTCGGCAGACCGATGGCGCGGTGGGGCTGGTGCCTTTCAGCACCATCGAACAAGGTGCGGCCGCCACGCGCCAAGCCATGATGCGCTTGGCCGAGCAAGGGCGCCGCTACGCGATTGTTGATGCCGTGACCGATCAGCATTTGCTCGCGATTGGTGAAGCGGCGGCGCAGCATGCGCTCATGACAGGTGGTTCCGGCGTAGCGATGGGCCTGCCAGAGAATTTCCGCCGCGCCGGGCTGCTGCCCATGCGTGGTGATGCCGCCAGCCTGCCACCCATGCAGGGCATGGCGGCGGTGGTGGCGGGTTCCTGTTC
>JADCFR010000280.1 GCA_020249415.1 Roseomonas sp.
CTCGATGCGATGCTCACTCGCGATGCGTCCCGGTCCCGGTTCCATCACCACCACACGATCCGCGAGGAAAATTGCCTCCTCAATCGAATGCGTCACGAATAGCACGGTAAGCTTCGTCCGCTGCCAGATATCCAGCAATTCATCCTGCAAGCGTTCCCGCGTCATGGCATCGAGCGCGCCGAAGGGCTCATCCATCAGCACCATCTCGGCATCATTGGCGAGCACACGGGCAATCGCGACACGCTGCTTCATCCCGCCGGAGAGCTGATGCGGATAGGCATCGGCAAAACGCGAAAGCCCCACCATATCCACAAAGCGATCCACCAGCGTACGGAGTTCCGCTTTCGGCAAGCCGCGCGATGCCGGGCCGAAGCCGATATTCTGCCGCACGGAAAGCCAGGGAAACAGCCCGTAATCCTGAAACACCATGCCCCGATCCGGCGCGGGGCCAGCGATGGGCTTGTCCCACATCAACGCCTCACCAGCGCTTGGTGGTTCAAAGCCCGCAACAATGCGGAGCAAGGTGGATTTGCCGCAGCCCGAAGCGCCGATCAGGCAGACGAATTCGCCCTTTTCGACACGAAGATTGGCATCGCGCAAGGCTTCGATGCGCTGGTCATTCAGCTCATAGACCTTGCTGATGTGGCGCAGATCAAGAATGGGTAGCTCAGGCATGGTGCGAGGGGCTCCAGCGCAGCAGACGGTTCATCAGGGCAACAATGACGCGGTCGGAAATGAAGCCGGCAATGCCAATCACGATCATGCCGCAAATTACCAATTCCGTGCGTGACAGGGTGCGACCATCCATGATCACGGCGCCAAGTCCTTGCGGCACGCCGGTCATCTCCCCCACCACAATCACAAACCAGGCAAGCCCAAGGCCGAGCCGGAGCCCCGTGAAGATGGAAGGCAAAGATGCCGGCAGCACCACGCGGAAGAATTGCGCCGTGCCGGAACAACCCAGCATGGAAGCCGCTTCAAACAGCCGCTTTTCCACGCTGCGCACGCCAAACACCGTATTCAGCAGAATGGGATAAAAGGCGCCGAGGAAGACCAGGAAGAAGGCCGAACGCGGCCCAAGCCCGAACAGGATCATGGAAAGCGGCAGCCAGGCCGTCACAGGAATGGGGCGCATCAATTGCAGGAAGGGATCGAGCAATGCCCGCACCTGTTCATTGCGCCCAATCAGCAGCCCAAGCGGCACCGCGACCAGCGCGGCCAGCGCGAAGCCACCATAAACGCGCTGCATGGACGCAAATAAATGAATATGAAGCGTGGCGGAGAACGCATCATCCCAAATGCCGCCAACTGCGAAATCCACCATATATTCGGCAACATCGGCGGGGGAGGGGATAAGCCGCGTCATCCCCGCCTGCACCGCCAAATGCCAGCCCAGCAGCAGGGCCAGCGGCACCACAAGCGCGAGCATAAACCCCTTGAGCCGCGGCCAGATCATCCCCGCAGGCCGCGACTTCTTGCCCTCCGCCGTGCTTTCGGCGGCTACACTCGCGCTCATCAATCAACCCCTCAGGACATTGCGACTTCGTTGGAAAAGCGCGGGTTCAGGAACTTGTCGAAATTCGGCAGGGCGCGGATCTGGCGCATTTCCAGCATTTGCTGCGCATAGGCGCGCGCCTGCGTCATCACCGTATCGTCAAGCTTCCAGGTATATTCAACATTGTTTTCGGCCAAGGCACGGTCCACGGCAGCGCGCGGCGCGCCCAGAATGCGCACAGTCGCTTCCGCCACCTCGGCCTTATTCGCCATCATGTGTTCGCTGGCGCGGCGATGAATGCCAAGCATGGTCCGCACCAGGGCAGGGTCTTGCGCGATCATCGCTTCCGATGTGGCGAAGATCATGTTCAAGCCACCCATAGCGGTACCATAGGGGAATTCCACCAATTCCCCGACGCCTGAGGAAAGCGACAGCCCCGGCCCCGGTTCCGCGCCCACATAGGCATCAATATCACCGCGTGAGAGCATGGCGTGCATTTCGCCAAAGGGCACGCGCACGCTGGTGATATCGCGCACCGTCATGCCGTTCTGGCGGAGCCGCTCCAGGATGAATACTTCCTGGGTGGAGCCCGGCCAAATGCCAACGCGCTTGCCGCGCAGCCCCGCAATGTCACGAATGCCGGAACCCGCCTTGGCAATCACGCCCATGCCGCGATTGCAGAAAGCGCCCACCACCACAACGGGTTCACCCGCGGCAGCGCCCAAAGTGCCGGCGGCAATACCGAAGCCACCGAAATCAACGCTGCGCGTCACCACCGCATTCTTGCCATCGGTTGGGCTATCAAAGGTGATGATTTCAATCGTGAGCCCCGCCGGCGCGAAGCGCTGATAGAAATGCGGTGTCATGGAATGGATCAGCCGGAGCGATCCCATCTTCACCGTGCGCGCGGCCTGTGCGCGCGCAATGGCCGGGGCGGCGAGCGGTGCAAGGGCGATGGCACCCAAAAGATGACGACGTTGCATCATGAATTCTCCTTTTGTTGAAGCCTCAAGCGGGGGTTGCGGTGCTGGCAAGAAAGGCGCGCCAGCCACCAAAGCGGGTAATGTCTTCCGCGCCCTGCAAGCCTTCCGGTTCCACCAGAAAACCCTTGGGCCGGCTGCCATCAGCCAAAAGCAGTGTGCCGATGCCAAGCGGGGCGGGAATGCGCGACACAAAGCGACCGAAGCCATCATCGGGCAAAGCCCAAACTTCGGTCGCCATCGCAGCACCTGTACCCGGCGCCACGCGCAACAGCCCTGGCCGACGCGGCGGGCCACCGGCTAGCGCATAAAGCCGATAACAGGGCTCGGTCAGGGCGGCGCGGCGCAGCACACCACCTTCCGAGACCAATTCATGATTGAGCGGCAGCCCCGAAAGATGCGCGCCAACAACAACAATCTCGATCATGCGGCGCGGGCCTCCTCTGCTGCGGCCTTACGGCGCGTGAATTCCTGGGCAAGCGCCATCAGCGCTGCATCCGCCCCCCGCGGCCCGATCAGCGTTATGCCTGCCGGCAGCCCATCCGGGCGCTTCGGCCCCGGCACCGCCAAGGCTGCCAAGTCAAGCAGATTGACGAAATTGGTATAAACCCCAAGCCGCGCATTGGGCGCGAAGGGATCTGCTGCCAGCGCCGCCAATGTGGGGAAACAGGGGACGGAGGGCACCACCAGCACCTCATGCGCCGCGAAGAAATCCTCCGCCAGACGACGATATTCGGCGAGCCTATACACGCCGCGAAACGCATCCACGGCGCTGAAGCCACGCGCGCCATCAATGATCTTTTGCGTCACCGGATGCAGCGCGCCGGGATGCGCGCGCGCAAAATCACCAAAGGCCGCCGCGCGTTCCGCGACCCAGGGGCCTTCATACAAAAGCTTGGCGGCATCCAGCATGTCGGTAATTGCGGCCTCTGTTGCTGAGGGCAATAAAGCCAAAGCCGCCGCCCAAGCTGCGCGTCCCGCCGCATCATCCAAATGCGTATCCGCCGCACGCGGCACGGCGATGCGCTGAGGCAGCGCACCAGGCTCCTGCCAGGCAATGGCACGGCTGAAGGGATCGGCACGATCCTCACC
>JADCFR010000281.1 GCA_020249415.1 Roseomonas sp.
CACCGGCAATCTCGATCGCGCCAAGGGCGAGGAAGTCATGGCGCTGCTGTTTGATTTGCGCGCGCGGCTTGGCACCACGCTATTGCTGATCACGCATGATCCTGCGCTGGCGGCGCGCTGCCCGCGGCAATTGCGCATTGAAGATGGGCTGATCGTGTCTGATCAAAGGGTGGCGGCGTGAGCAACCTGTCACTCGCTTTTCGGATCGCGCGGCGCGAATTGCGCGGCGGCTTGCGCGGTTTGCGCATTGTGTTGGCGTGTTTGGCGCTTGGCGTCGCGGCGATCACCGCGGTTGGCACCTTGCGCGCCGGCGTAGATGCCGGGCTTGCCGCGGATGGCGCGCGGATTCTGGGCGGCGATGTTGAAATCGCCTCCCCCTATCGGCCTCTGGCGGAGGCACCGCGTGCCTGGCTCGCGGCGCGCGGCGCGCGGGTTTCGGAAGTGGTGACGCTGCGCGCCATGGCAGTGGCGGAATCGGGCCAGCGCATGCTGGTCGAGGTAAAGGCGGTGGATGGCGCCTATCCGCTGTTCGGCACACTTGAAGTGCAGCCGCCGGTGGCGCTCGGCACCGGTGATATCCTGCTTGATCCTTTCATTGCCGAAAAACTTGAAGTGGCGCCGGGCGCGGTGCTGCGCATTGGTGAAGCGCGCCTGATATTCCGCGCGACCATCACCCAGGAACCGGATAAGGTCGCAAGCCCTTCATTGCTCGGCCCGCGCGCCATGATTGCCCTGGCGTCGTTGACTGAGACACGGCTGATCCAGCCGGGCAGTCTGGTGACCTATGAATACCGGTTGGCGCTGCCGCCGGGTGTAGATCGCCAGCGCTTCATTACCGATCTGCGCAGGGATTTTCCGGAAAGTGGCTGGCGGATACGCAGTTCTGATGTCGCCGCGCCCGGCGTCAATCGCTTCCTGGATCGCGCGGCGTTTTTCCTGACGCTGGCAAGCCTGACAGCGCTGCTGGTGGGCGGGATTGGCATTGCCACCGGCGTATCGGCCTGGCTCGAGCAACGCGCGCGCACCATTGCAACGCTGCGTTGCCTTGGTGCACCGCCATCGCTGATTTTCCTGACCTATCTGGTGCAGGTCATGGCACTTGCGCTGCTTGGCATTGCGCTTGGCTTGGTGATTGGCTTTGCGCTGACCTGGGCGGGGGCAGCGGCACTCGCTTCCATTCTGCCGGTGGCGCCGCGCATCCTGCCTTATCCGACACCGCTTCTGTTGGCGGCGGCTTATGGGCTGCTGACAGCGCTTGCCTTCACGCTATGGCCGCTTGGCCGCGCGGGCAGTATTCCGGGCGCGGCGCTGTTTCGTGATGTGGTGGCGCCAAGCGGGGGCAGACCGAGCCTTGGTATTCTGGCTGCAATTATTGCTGCCGCCGGGGCGCTTTCCGCCTTGGTGATCGGTACGGCAGAAAACCCGCGCTTCGCGGCCATGTTCATCGTGGCGGTGATCGGCACGCTGCTGCTGTTCCGGCTTGGCGCGGCGGCGCTGATGGCCCTTGCGCGGCGCCTGCCGCACGCGCGCCGCCCGGCTTTGCGCTTGGGGCTCGCCAATCTGCATCGGCCCGGCGCGCCGACGCCCCTCATGCTCGTTTCGCTTGGTGTCGGGCTCACGGTGCTGGCCGCCATTGCGCTGATTGAAGGCAATCTCCGCCGGCAATTGGCCAATGAAATGCCGGCCGCCGCGCCGAATTTTTATTTCATTGATATCCAATCCGACCAGATCCAAGCCTTTGAGGCGCTGGCCCGCGCGCAACCAGGTGTGACCGAAATCCGCAGCGTGCCCAATCTGCGCGCGCGTATTGTCGCGGTGAATGGCGTGCCGGCGGAACAAGTGAATGCCACGCCGGAGACCGCCTGGGCCTTGCGCGGTGATCGCGGCCTGACTTACGCCGCGACGCCACCCGAAGGTGCGCGGCTGGTCGCGGGTGAATGGTGGCCGCCGGATTATGCCGGCCCGCCCTTGGTTTCCTTCGATGCGCAACTCGCGCGCGGTTGGGGCATTGGCGTTGGCGATAGCATCACCGTGAATGTGTTGGGCCGCGATATCACGCTGAAAATCGCAAGCCTGCGAGAAATCGCCTGGCGCGGGCTTGGCATCAATTACGTGCTGGTGGCGTCCCCTGGTTTGCTCTCTGCCGCGCCGCATACGCATATCGCGACCATGCGCAATGAGGTGGCGCAGGAAGCGACGCTGCTCCGCTTGCTCACGGATCGCTTCCCCAATGTCTCCGGCATTCGGGTGCGCGATGCCTTGGATCAGGTGGTGGGGCTATTGGAGAAAATCGGCTTCGCGCTTTCGGCCGTTGCCGGCATTACCTTGCTGGCGGGTTTGCTGGTGCTGGCGGGCGCGGTGGCGGCGGGGCAAAGGCGGCGCATTCGTGACGCTGTGGTGCTGAAGACCATCGGCGCGACACGTGGGCAAATCCGCGCGAGTTTCCTGGTGGAATTCGGCCTGCTTGGCCTGACGGCAGGTTTGCTGGCGGCAGCGGCTGGCACGGCGGCAGCCTGGGGCGTCGTGCGTTTTGTGATGCGCGCTGATTGGGTGTTCTTGCCGGGGACATTGGCGATGACGGTGCTGGCCTGCATGGCCATCACCCTTGCCTTCGGTTATGCCGGCACGGCCTTTGCGCTGCGCGCCAAGGCGGCGCCCTTGCTGCGCAATGAATAGGAAGCCCGTGATGGCCGAGGATGAAAAACTCTCCGCGCTTGATGCCACGCTGCTCCGCCGCGCCTTTGCCCTTGCCGGAGAAGCGCGCGCGCGTGGAGATCGCCCCTTTGCCGCTGTGATCGCCGATGAGAAAGGCCAGGTGCTTGCGGAAGCCGGTTCCACCCAGGGCAGGGGTGGCGGCGGGACGCTTGCGCATTCTGAAATGAATGCCCTGCACGCCGTGTTGCGCGCCGGGCTGCCGCGCGATGTGTTGCGCCGCGCCACGATCTATTCCTCGGGCGAGCCCTGCGCCATGTGTTCGGCAGCGATTTTCTACACCGGCATTGGCCGCGCGGTTTACGGGCTTTCGGCGGGCGCCATTCTGCATTTGCGGAATGCGCAGCCGCATACGGCGGGGCTTTCGCTATCCTGCCGGGCGGTGTTGGACTCAGCGGCGGAGAAGGTGGCGGTGGTTGGGCCGTGCCTGGAAGAAGAAGGTGCGATGCCGCATCAGGGCTATTGGCAGGAAGGCGCGGCCTGAGGGCGCCAGTTGCCGCGCGCAAGTAACCATGCCTTAATCCGCCGCCTTTGAGTGACGGCACATGAGGAAGGAAATCCAAACCATGTTTGCAACCCTGTCTGCGCGCCTGCGCCACGGCGCCCTTTTGGCCCTGCCGCTTTTGGCGCTGATTGGCTGTGCCACGCCCGCCCCGCCCGAACCGCCGGTGGTCGCCTCCACCACGCGCGAAATGGTGGCCGCGGTGGACCGGGTGGATGCCCGCACCCGGACCATTGTGGTGCGCGGCCCGGACAATAAGCCGCAAACCCTCCAGCTTGGCCCGGAAGTCCGCAATTTTGACCAAATCCGCCGGGGCGACCGCGTGCGGCTGCATTATGAAGAAGCGGTAGCCGTGCGCATGGCCCCGCGCGGCAGCCGCCTGGAACCCGAAACCGTGGTTGGCGCTGCCCGTGCGGAACCCGGTGCCCGCCCCGCCGCCGGCGCCGCCGCCGCAACCCGCGCCCAGGTGCGCATCACCGCCCTGGATACCGCGAACAACACCGTAAGCTTTGTCGGCCCGTCCCGCGTGGAGCGCACAGTGGCTGTTCGCGCCCCTGAACTGCGCGAATTCCTGAAGACCTTGAGCGTGGGTGACCGGGTGGATGTCGCCATTGCCGAGGCCGTTGCCATCCGGGTGGAGCGGCCAGAGCGTTGATCAGGCCGGGGCGCCCGCTGGCTTGGCCGGCTGGCGCCCCCCTATTGATCTGCATTACGAAATATCCATATTATCGTCTAACGGGGAATCCTCCCCATGAACAGGAGTTCTTGTCGTCATGGCCTTTGGTCCCGACACGCGTTACAACACCGGCTGGGGTCGCCCCGTCGCAGCCGATGCGGCCGCGATTGATGCCGGGCTGCGGGCGTATATGCTCCGCGTCTATAACTGGATGGCGTCTGGCCTGCTGGTTACCGGCATTGTCGCTTATGTGATCGGCAATTCGCCCGAGTTGCAGTCGCTGTTCTGGTCCGTGACCCGCGCTGCCAATGGCGCGCGCATCGTCTCGCCGACCATCCTCGGCTGGGCCGCGATGCTCTCGCCGCTCGCCTTCATCCTGGTGCTGTCCTTTGGCCTCAATAAGCTCTCGCGTCCCGCGACGCAGGCGCTGTTCTGGCTTTTCGCCGCCTGTATGGGGGCGAGCCTGTCGAACATCTTCCTGCGCTATACGGGCCAGTCCATCGCCAGCACCTTCTTCATCACCGCGTCCATGTTCGCGGCCGTCAGCCTTTATGGCTACACGACAAAGGCGGATCTGACGCGCTTTGGCAGCTTCATGATCATGGGCCTGATCGGCATCCTGATCGCGGGTCTGGTCAATATCTTCCTGGCCTCCCCGGCGCTGGCCTTTGCGATCAGCGTCATCGGTGTGGTCGTATTTGTTGGCCTCACAGCCTATGACACGCAGCGCATCAAGGCGGATTACGTGCAATTCGCCTATGCGGAAGGCACGGATGAAGCCGGCAAGCGGAGCGTGATGGATGCGCTCGCGCTCTACCTGAACTTCGTCAACCTGTTCCAACTGCTGCTGTCCTTTATGGGTCAGCGCAACAGCGATTGATCTGAGCTTCGGCTTTCGATCAGAAACCCCGGGGG
>JADCFR010000282.1 GCA_020249415.1 Roseomonas sp.
CCTTCAAGGCTTGGCGAATAATGCCATGCCAGCTTGGCGCGCTTTCGGCGGCACTCGACATGATGGGGAAGTCTCCGTTGCAGTAAGAAGGGCTGAGTCTATGACCAAGCTGCGCGCGCGCCAAGCGTGACCCAGGTCACGGCACCGGCACGTCCAACAGCCAGGCCGTGGCCGGGAAGGCGATGGCGGCGATGATGGTGGTGAACAGCACGGCGGCTGAGGCTTCTTCCGCCCCCACGCCCTGACGTTGCGCGAGCAGATAGGCATTGGTCGCGGTGGGCATGGCGGCTAGCAGCACGCCGCAAATCACCCAAAACGGGTCAAGCGCCAGCCAGCTTCCCAGCACGAACCAGACCAGCGCAGGGTAGATGAACAGCTTCGCCGCGGTAATGCCAAAAGCGACTGCAAAAAGCTGTCCGCCAATTTTCAGCCGCGCGAGGGTACCGCCAAGCGCAAATAGTGCCGTTGGTCCGGCAGCATTGCCAAGGAAGGACAGGAAGCGCTCAATCGGCGCGGGGATGGGCAGTTCCAACCCGGCGGAAAGCGCGCCAAGCGCGATGGAAAGGATCACCGGATTGCGCAGCAAGCCACGCAGCCCGGCCATCACGGCCTTGAGGCCCTCACCCTTGGCGGAGGGCGCCATCAGCATGGACCCAAGCGCGATGATCACCGCCACTTCAGCGACAATCGCCATGGCAACCGGCCCGGCAATGCGCGGCCCCAGCATGGGCAGCATGAGTGGCGGCGCCAGATAGCCAACATTGCCCATGGCGGCAGCCGCGCCAAAGGCGGAACCGATGCGGATATTGCCGCGCGCCACACGCCCGATCAGCATCACCACGGCGAAGATACTCAGGCAGGCCCCCAGATAGCCTGCGAAATAAATGGCATCAAAACTTTCGCGTAAAGGCTGGGCTGCCATCAGCTTGAACAACATCGCGGGTAGCGCGACGTTGAAGCTGAAAAGCCCAATCGCTTCCATCGCCGTGGGCGGCATCCATTTGCGCTTCGCCGCGGCGAAACCAAAGGCCACCACCGCGAAAATCGGCAGGCAAAGGGCAAGGAAGGCAAGCACGGCTCGGGAACCTAACCCGGATCAGCCGTGCCGCGAAACATGTCGCTATTGCGCCTTGGCGCTGGCTTCGCTGCGAGTCGCGCCAACGCGCGATGCAAGCGATGCGGCCAGGAAATCATCCAGCTCACCGTCCAGCACCGCAGCCGGATTGCCCTTTTCAACGCCGGTGCGCAGATCCTTCACCATCTGATAGGGCTGTAGCACGTAGCTGCGAATTTGGTGGCCCCAGCCGATATCGGTCTTGCCGGCTTCGGTCGCGGCATTCACCGCCTCGCGCTTGGACAATTCCAATTCATATAAACGCGCTTTCAGCATGCCCATGGCAATGGCGCGGTTGCGATGCTGGCTGCGATCCTGGGTGGACGCCACCACAATCCCGGTCGGGATATGGGTAAAGCGCACACCCGATTCGGTTTTGTTCACATGCTGCCCACCGGCGCCAGACGCGCGGAAAGTATCGGTCTTAAGGTCCGCCGGATTGACCTCAATCTCGATCTTATCATCCACCACCGGATAGACGTAGACAGAGGCAAAGCTGGTATGCCGCCGCGCCGCCGAATCAAAGGGGCTGATCCGCACCAGCCGGTGCACGCCGCTTTCGGTCTTGAGCCAGCCATAGGCATTGGGGCCGCTGATTTGAATGGTCGCGGATTTCAGACCTGCCTGTTCGCCGGGGCTTTCTTCCGTCAGCACCACCTTATAGCCATGCTGTTCCGCCCAGCGCGAATACATGCGCAGCAGCATTTCCGCCCAATCCTGCGCCTCGGTCCCGCCGCTGCCGGAATTCACTTCCAGAAACGCGTCATTGGCATCCGCTTCGCCCGATAGCAGGCTTTCAATCTCTCGCTTCTTCGCCTCTGCCGCGAGGCGCTGCAAATCCGCTGTCGCGGCATTGGCGGTATCGGCATCGCCCTCGGCTTCGGCCAATTCAATCAGGCCGAGCGCATCTCCCACATCGCGTTCCAGGCGCTTTACGCCATCAATCTGTTCGGAAAGCCGCCCACGTTCGCGCATGACGCGCCCCGCTTCATCGGCATTGTTCCAAAGCGTTGGGTCTTCGACCCGCGCGTTCAATTCTTCAAGACGGCGGACAGAGGCATCCCAGTCAAAGATGCCTCCTCAGCAGGGCCACCGATGCGGTGATCTGCTCGTGCAGGGATTGGGCGTCAGCGCGCATGATGAGGGGCTAATAGAGCCCGCCGAGGTCCCTGTCGAGGCGGTTGGCCCCCGGCGCACCGGGCGAGCCAGAACCATCCGCGCGTTCGCTGATGAATTCATCACGCCAACGCTGCGTGCCATTTTCTGTGCCGGGGCGGAAGGGTTCCATGATGCTGCCATTGCCGACCGCAACGCGCATCAGCGTCACGCCGGATGGGCGGCGGAAAGGCACGGGCGGGCTACCGGTGAGCGCCGCGCCCACCA
Organism: Roseomonas sp.; assembly: GCA_020249415.1. Classification (GTDB taxonomy): domain Bacteria; phylum Pseudomonadota; class Alphaproteobacteria; order Acetobacterales; family Acetobacteraceae; genus Neoroseomonas. The sequence continues at coordinate 2,498 of JADCFR010000282.1, forward strand.
CTTCGCGGAAAATCGGCGCGGCATTGCTGCCGCCGGTTTCGTTATTGCCAAGGCTGCGCGGATCATCAAAGCCGATCCAAACCGCGACAACGATATCGGGCGTGAAGCCAACAAACCAATTATCCTTGAAATCATCCGTGGTGCCGGTCTTGCCGGCCACCGGCCGGCCAAGCCGCGACCCAATGGCATTGGCGGCGGTGCCGCGCGCCACCACGCCTTCCAGAATGCTCACCATCTGATAGGCCGAAATGGGATCGGTGGCGCGCGGCCTTTCGCCCGCTTCCAGCCGCGGTGGGCCGGCTTCAGGGCCGGAAGCGCAAGCGGCGCAAGCGCGTTGATCGGCGCGCCAGATCACGCGCCCGCGCCTGTCCTGTACCGAATCGATCAGCGTCGGCGTCACGCGATAGCCGCCATTGGCAAAGGCACCATAACCCGCCGCCATGCGGAGCACCGTGGTCTCGCCAGCGCCGAGTGACATCGCCAAATAGCGCGGCATATTGTCAATCACGCCAAAGCGCCGCGCCGCATTGGAAACCGCCGCCATGCCGACATGATCGGCAAGCCGTACCGTCACCAGATTGAGGCTGCGCTCCATGGCGCTCCGCATCGTCACCCAGCCATTATAGGTATTGGCATTGTAGTTTTGCGGGCGCCACAGCCCTTGCGGTGTCATGATTTCCACCGGCTCATCAGGGATTTCCTGATTGGGAGGAATGCCCTGTTCCAGCGCGGCGATATAGACAAATGGCTTGAAGGAAGACCCGGGCTGGCGCTGCGCCTGGGCCGCGCGATTGAACCAGGATTTTTCCAAAGCCCAACCGCCAACCATCGCCATGACGCGCCCGCTTTGCGGATCAAGCGCCACCACCGCGCCTTCGGCCAAGGGAATTTGCCGAAGCGCGAGGCGTTCGGGCCGCGCGGGCCGATTACGCTGCGCGGCTTCCGCTGGCAGCGTTTCCACCAATACGACATCGCCGGGGTTGACCACATCCTGCACGCGGCGCGGCTCGGCCCCCAGGCGACCATCAGGCAAAACGGGCCGCGCCCAGGGGCGCAAATCTTCCAGATAAAGCGTGCCCTGTTGCGGTTCCGCCGGGCGACGCGGGTCGCGCCGTTCCAGCCAACCAAGCCGCGCTTCCTGCGGCCTCGCTTCCAGCACCACGGCCAGGCGCCATTCGGGCAAAGCGCCGGGCGGGCGCGGCGTATCGGCCAGCGCCGGCATCCATTCCGTGGTATTAGCCGAAATGCGCGCCATTGGGCCGCGCCAGCCGCCGCGTCGGCGATCATAGCTCATCAGCCCTTCGCGCAAGGAACGTTCGGCAGCGGCCTGGATGGTGGGGTCAAGGCTGGTGCGCACCACAAGCCCGCCCATGGTAGTCTGTTCCACACCGAAGCGTTGGATCAATTCGCGACGTACTTCTTCGGTGAAATGCTGGCCGACTTGCAACAAATCCGGCCGGCGCGTGGGCCGCGCCACCAGCGGTTCGGCACGCGCGGCGCGGGCTTCTTCCGCGGTGATCGCGCGGTCTTCCAGCATGCGTTCAATCACCCAATCGCGCCTCGCCTTGGCGGCATCCGCGCGGCGAATCGGGTGATAATTATTCGGCGCCTTGGGCAGGGCGGCGAGGTAGGCAACCTCGGCCACCGTCAGCTCATCCAGGCTCTTGTTGAAATAGACCTGCGCGGCGGCGGCCACGCCATAGGCCTGCTGACCAAGGAAGATTTCATTCAAATAAAGCTCGAGGATGCGATCCTTGCTCAGCGCCTTTTCCATGCGGAGCGCCAGAATCGCTTCCCGCGCCTTGCGGCTGAAGGACCTGTCCGCGCCCACCAGCATGTTTTTCGCGACCTGCTGGGTGATGGTGGAAGCGCCACTCATGCGCCGCCCGCTGCCATATTGCTCGGCGGCCTGGATCACGGCGCGCAGAATACCCAAGGGATCAACCCCGGTATGGTCGCGAAAGCGCTGATCCTCGGCCGAGATGAAGGCCTGCTGGACGCGCTGCGGAATCGCCTCAATCGGGACGAAGATGCGCCTTTCCTGCGCCAATTCGGCCATCAGCCGGCTATCGGCGGCATAGATGCGGCTCATTTGTGGGGGTTCATATTCCGCGAGCCAACCGTAATCCGGCAGATCCTGCGCGAAATGGTGATAGGCGCCATAGGCCGCGATACCGCCCGCGAGCAGCGCGGCGGCGCCCAGGCTGAACATCCACCGCAGCATGCTGAAGCGCTGGCGGCGTTTGGGGCGCTTTTCTCGTTTCTGCTTGGCCGGCGGCTCGCTGCGCGGCGGCTCAGCCCCGGGCGCGGCGCGCTGGGGGTCCAATGGTTGATCGGCGCGCAATTCCGGCGTTGACATGATGGCGCCTGATACACTTTCCCGCGCCAAAGTGCGACAGTAACGCCCTTGTTTTTTATCCTGGCGCCACGCGCGGGGCGGAGGGCAGCCATGCTTCCACGGCGCGCGCCAGGCTGGCCGCGATCAGCGCGCGGTGTTCGGGCTTGCGGAGCGCGGCCTCATCCCCTCGGTCGGATAGGAAGCCCATCTCCACGAGAACGGAGGGCACTTCCGGCGCCTTCAGCACAATGAAGCCAGCTTCGCGCCGGGGTTTCGGCAGCACATCCACCGTGCGGGTCAATTCGCGCACGGCCACACGGGCGAAGCGGGCGGAATCGCCCAGCGTTTCCTGGCGCATCAGGCTGAGCAATATCGCCTGCACCTCAGGCGGCACGGAAGGCAGGCTGAGCCCGCCGGCCAGATCGGCATTGTTTTCACGCTGCGCGAGGGCTTCGGCCAGCGGGTCGCTCGCGGCCTCGGCCAGGGTATAGACACTGGCACCCTTTGCTCCCGGCGCGGAATCGGCATGGAGTGAAATCAGCAGCGCCGCTTCGCGCGTGCGGGCGAAGGCCACACGATCCGCCAATGAGATGAATTCATCGCGATCCCGCGTCATGGCGACGCGGCATTTGCCGCCTTCCTGCAATTTGCGTCGCAGCGCCTGGGCGGCGGCCAGCGTCACGCGCTTTTCTTCCGTGCCGCGCCGGCCAATGGCGCCGGGGTCATAGCCGCCATGGCCGGGGTCAATCACCACCAAGGGCAAAGCGGGGGCGCTGCCTTGCGCGAGGGGCATGTCCCGGCGCGCCGCTGCCGCGAAGGCATCCGTGCTGGCGGGCGCGATTTCCATCAGCAGCCGCCCGGCTGGACCCGGCAGGCGGCGTGGCAAGGCAGGGCGCGCCAGTGTCAGGCGCAATTCCTTGGCTTCGGCATCAAATACCGCGCTGGCGACCGGCCCTGCCGAGCCAAAGCGCGCCGGCCCCTGCCAATTCACGCCGGGCAGGGAGAGCACCAGGCCTGGGGGTTCAGCCAGCGCGCGCCATTCCCAGGAAAGCGGACCTTCCAGCGTCAGGTTAAGCCGCGCTGCACGGCCTTCGGTGGTCAGGCTTGCGGCATTCACGGTGGCGGCCATGGCCGAAGGGGCGCTGCCCAAGACCACCCCGCCCAAGCCCAGGAAATGTCGGCGCCTTATGCCCATGCTGGCTCTCATACTGTGGCGGCCCATCCGTGTCATCCGAATCACGCCATCCTGCCCTTGTGGTGCCTAACGCCAGGGATTATGGTGCCCTGTCCCGGCGGCATCCGCTGCGGGCGAGAATTCCGGCGGCATCGTCTGGCGCATGAAGCCCTGAAGGGCAGCGCGCCCCGCAATGTTCAGCCCCCTGGCCTCTAAAGCCCATGCCCTTGGCGTTGGCTTTGTGGATTTGCCGGGGAGTGGCCCTTCCTTCTCGCCGGCGCGGCCCGAGGCGCGCGAAAGCCCCTGCCCTTCATGGCCATGGCCCCCGTCGCGCCCGCCGTCCCGCCTGCGCCTGTGACCTTCGTGGTCCAAGGGTTCTCGGGGCAGGATCCAGGTGCGCCCACCCTGGGGCCGCTGCGCCACCCCGGCGCCGGTTCCACCGAAGAAGGTCTTCGCCGTCGCATGCCAAAGCACGCCACGCCGCAGTTTGATCCTTATTCGGGCCTTGCCACAGATTTGCGCCGGCGGCTCAGCCCCGGCGCGGAGACTCCACCCAATGACCAAGCGTATGCTGATCGATGCCTCCCACCCCGAGGAAACCCGGGTTGTGGTGATGGATGGCAATCGCCTCGACGAATTTGACCTTGAAACGGCGCAACGCCGCGCCCTGAAGGGCAATATCTACCTCGCCAGAGTGGTGCGGGTGGAACCCAGCCTGCAAGCGGCCTTTGTGGAATATGGTGGCAATCGCCATGGCTTCCTGGCCTTCGGCGAAATCCATCCAGATTACTACCAAATCCCCGTCGCCGACCGGCAGCGCCTGCTGGCGATGCAGGAAGAGGAAGCGCGCGCCGAGGAAGAGGCCGATCTGCCGCCGGAAAGTGCCATGGACCGCGCCGCCTGGACCGGGGAGACGCCAGAGCCCTGGCAGCCTGCCGAAGACGCTAATGGCGAAGCCGCGCCTGCTACTGAAGCTGCACCGGATGATGCACCCGCACCGGAAGCCGAGCCGGAACCGACTGCCGAGGCCCCTGCCCAGCCGCTTGAGGTCGCGAGCGTTAGCCTGACCGCCGCGCCGGAAGCCCCGAGCGAAGAAGCGGCTGAGGCTGATCTTGGCCGGGTTGAGGAATTGCCCGCCGAAGACCAGGCCCCGCCCGAGACCATTGGCGGTGAAGGCCCTGCCGAGACCGAGGAAGAACGCCGCGAACGCCGCATCCCGCCGCGCTTCCTGCGCCATTACAAGATTCAGGAAGTGATCCGCCGCCGCCAGATCATTCTGGTTCAGGTTGTGAAGGAAGAACGCGGCGGCAAGGGCGCGGCGCTGACCACCTATATGTCGCTGGCCGGGCGCTTTTCTGTCCTGATGCCGAATTCCCCGCGCGGCGGTGGCGTTTCGCGCAAGATCACCTCAGCCGCGGATCGCAAGCGGCTGCGCGAAGTGATGGATGATCTGCAATTGCCGCAGGGCATGTCCTTGATTGTGCGCACCGCCGGCGCGCAACGGCCCAAGCCCGAAATTCAGCGCGATTGCGAATATCTGCTGAGACTCTGGGACAATATCCGCGAAAGGACGCTGGCTTCCACCGCGCCGGCCCTGATTTACGAAGAAGCGGATCTGATCAAGCGATCCATCCGCGATGTCTATGGCCGCGACATTGATGAGGTGATGGTGGAAGGCGATGGCGCTTTCCAGCAGGCACGCGAATTCATGCGCATGCTGATGCCATCCCACGCGAATAAGGTGCGGCTGCACCGGGATGCCACGCCGCTTTTTGCGCGCCATCACGTGGATCAGCAATTGGATGCGATGCATTCGCCGGTGGTGCAGCTTCGTTCCGGCGGTTATGTGGTGATCAACCAGACCGAAGCCTTGGTCGCGATTGACGTGAATTCGGGCCGCGCCACGCGCGATAGGCATATCGAAGACACTGCCCTGCGCACCAATATGGAAGCCGCCGAGGAAATCGCGCGCCAATTGCGCCTGCGCGATCTGGCCGGGCTGATCGTGATTGATTTCATTGATATGGAATCAAACAAGCACAATGCCATGGTGGAAAGGCGGCTCAAGGAATCGCTCCGCCACGACCGGGCACGCATTCAGGTTGGCCGCATCAGCCATTTCGGCCTGCTGGAAATGAGCCGCCAGCGCCTGCGCCCTTCCATCGCGGAACAGACCTTCATCACCTGCCCGCATTGCCTGGGCCGCGGCACCATCCGTGGTGTGGAAAGCAGCGCGCTTCAGGTGCTGCGCGCGATTGAAGAAGAAGGGGCGAAGCGCCGCGCCGCCGAAATCAATGTGCATGTGGCGACCGATGTTGCGCTGTGGCTGCTGAACCGCAAGCGCGACCGGCTTTCGGAGATTGAGGCGCGCTTTGGCATGAGCGTCTTCTTCCAGCCCGACGACAAGCTGATGGGACCGGCGCTGCGCATAGAACGCCTGCGCGCGGCTGAGCCCATGGCCGTTAGCACCACACCTTCCGCGCTGCGCATGGATTACGCGCCGGAAGTGGAAGACATTGCGCCCGAGATTGAGGAAGAGGAAGCCGATAGCCCGGGCGCCGAAGCGCGTGAGGAAACCGCCGAGGAGGGTGAGCGCCGCCGCCGTCGTCGTCGTCGCCGCCGTGGTGGCCGGCGTGAGGGTGGGCCGCAGGGTGGTGAAGCCGGCACCGAGGGCGATGGCGAAGGCGAAGAAGGCGCTGAGGCCGCAGCAGAAGCGGGCGAGACGCCGGAAGGCGAAGCCCAAGCCGCCGAGGATGAGGGCCAGGGCGAGCCAGGTGCGGATGGTGAGGATCGTCCGCGTCGGCGTGGCCGCCGTGGTGGGCGTCGCCGGCGTGAGGATGGCCCACGGGAGCGCCGCGCTGAGGATACCGCGCCGGAAATGGCCGAAGATGCCCCCGCGCCGCGCTATGTCGGCCCGACCCCGGCTGACCCCTTTGCCGGGCAGATTGATGATGTCTTTGCCGCCATGGCCGCAGCCGAGGAAGCGGCGGAACGCGCCGCCGCGACCGCGCGGCGGATTGCGCCCGCTGCCCCCGCGCCGGAGCCTGTGGCGGAAGCGGCCCCGGTGGCTGAGGCGGCACCCGTGGTGACGGAAGCCGCACCGGTTGCAGAAGCGCCGGCGCCCGTTGAACCGCCAGCGCCGGAACCTGTGCCTGTGCCGGTAGTCGCAGAACCTGCCCCGGCACCTCAGCCGGAAAAGGCCGAGCCGGTGATTGGGCCGGCGATTCAGCCGGTGGTGCTGGGTGATGGTGCCGAAGTGGCGCGGCCCAAGCGGCAGGGCTGGTGGAAGCGGCCGGGGTAAAATCCGGCAGCCTTGTTTGTTGAACGAAAGCACCGGCCGGGTGGCAGCATCCGGCCGGTTTTGTTTTCACCCGCGCCACGCAAACAGCAATAATAGGCTTCGCTGCAAGACGCTTTCATTGTCATCGGATATCAGCGCCACCAGTGTCTGATCGCCAAAGCGCGTCACGGCGATGCCTTCCCAATTCTCGGTAGGCAAGGGCGCGTCATCCAAGGTCAGGATCGTCTCGCCACGCAGCACCGTGCCTTCGCGTGCGGAGCGCAGCGCATCGGGCGCGGTCATCACCAGCCGGGCGCTGAAACCGCCCAAAAGGCTGAAGCGCCGTTCCAAAACCAGCGCGCTGCCATCGGGCAGAATTGCCGCATCGGTCGGGTGAAAGCCAGGCGTGGGCTGCCAATAAAGCGGTATCCAGCGCCCCGGCACCCCAAGCCAGGCATGGCGCAATTCAGGCCGCTCGGGCGGGGTGAAGGTCTCGGCAATGGCGAAGAGCCGGCCATCCGGCAGCACTGCCAGGCTCTCAAGCCCGCCATTGGCTGGCGCATTGTCCAAGCCCGGCGGCGGCGCGGCATAGGCGCCCGGCCCATCCAGCCGGCGATAGGCGCGGATGCGGTGCCGCCGTTCAAAGGCAACCAGCCAAGTGCCATCGGGCAGCCGCGCCAGCGCCTCGGCATCGGCGTTGAAGCCGCGCGGTAGGGGCCGCCCAGCCTCATCGCGCAAGGGGCCGTGGTGGAGCGGTTGTAGGCCGATCGGCGTCAGGCCTTCCAGCAGCAGCCGAGCTTCGGCCCAATGGCCGCGATCACTGATCAGGATCAGGGTCAAATCCGGCGCCAGATGCGCCCCGGAAAAACCGCCA
>JADCFR010000283.1 GCA_020249415.1 Roseomonas sp.
CCGCCCCCGGCGCGGTGCTATGGTTCATGGCCGCCGATGCGGCGATTGGCGATGTGGCGGCGCTGCAAGCGGCGATGGCCAAGGCCGCTGCAGCGGCAGGGGCGGGGGCGATTGTGACTTTCGGCATGCAGCCGACCGCGCCCGAGGTCGGCTATGGCTATATCGAAACCGGCGATGTCCTGCCCGGCAGTGAAGGCGTGAAGCGCATTGCGCGCTTTGTGGAAAAGCCTGATGCGGCACGCGCGGCGGAATTTCTCAAAACCGGCCGGCATTTATGGAATTCCGGCATGTTTGTCGCCACCGCCGCGACCATGCTGGCGGAATTGGAAGCCCATGCGCCGGAGGTGCTGCAGGGTGTGCGCGCTGCCGTTGCCGGCGCCGCGCGCGATGGCGATTTCATTCGCCTTGAAGCGGCGGCCTTCACCGCAACACCCGCCATCAGCATTGATTACGCGGTGATGGAACGCACGCAAAAAGCCGCCGTGGTGCCGGCTGCCATTGGCTGGTCCGATATCGGTTCCTGGGCCGCGCTCTGGGACATTCAGCCAAAGGACGCTGCCGGCAATGCGACTCATGGGCCGGTGGAATTGGTGGATGCCAAGAATTGCTATGTGCGGAGCGAAACCATCCTGACCGGCGTGATCGGGCTGGAAAATGCCGTGGTGGTGGTGACAGATGATGCCGTGCTGGCGCTGCATCGCGACCATGCGCAGGATGTGAAGAAGCTGGTGGATCGGCTGAAGGCGCGTGGTGCCAAGGAAGCGACCGAACATCGGCGCGCCTATCGCCCCTGGGGCCATTACGAAGGCCTGATCATGGGTGAGCGTTTCCAGGTGAAGAAGATTGAGGTTCGCCCCGGCGCCAAGCTTTCCCTGCAAAAACACTTTCATCGCGCCGAGCATTGGGTAGTGGTTTCCGGCACCGCCATTGTGCGCCGCGATGGTGAGGAAATCATGCTGCGGGAGAATGAAAGCGTCTATCTGCCGCTTGGCTGCATCCATCGCATGGAAAACCCGGGCAAGATCCCGCTGACCCTGATTGAAGTGCAATCCGGGTCCTACCTGGGTGAGGATGATATCGTGCGCTTTGAGGATACTTACGGCCGGAGTTGATATTTATCATGTTCTTGCCGGGAAGAATGGTGCAGCCTTTTGGCTTTGCAGGGGGAATTCTGCATGGCCGAGCATCCCGAACCGCATAAGCAGCGCCGTCACATCCATTTGCGCACCGCCCTGTCGCGTGCGCGGGAAAGGCGACGCGGTGAAGGGCCGGCACCGCCGCTGAGCCTCGGCGAAAGGCTTTCCGACCTTGTGGCGGAAACGGTCGGGTCCTGGCGCTTTATCGTGATCCAATCGGGGCTATTGCTGGCTTGGCTGATCGCCAATATCGCCTCGGGCGGGAATGCCTGGGACCCCTATCCTTTTATCCTTTTGAACCTGATGCTGTCCTTCCAGGCGGCCTATACCGCGCCCATCATTATGATGAGCCAGAACCGCCAGGCGGATATAGACCGCATCCGGTCCATTGCCGATTACCAGGTAAATATCCGCGCCGAGGCCGAAATCAGCCTGCTGCATGAAAAGCTGGACCTGCTGCGCGAACAGCAGGTGGCGGAGCTGATTTCACTGCTCAAGGCATCCCTGTCCCGTATCGAGGTATTGGAAAATCGCATCCTGCCCAACCCGCCTTCGGTCCCCTGAAAATCACCCTTCGACTGCAGCGGGGGATGTGCAAGACTGGACGCCGCGCATGGCCACCCCGCGCAACCACCGGATGAGGCGCTTCGATGGAATGGATACTGCAAACCCTGATGATGTTGGGCGCCGCGGCTGCTTCCATCTTCATCCATCGCGACTCGCCGAATTTTGAGGTTGTACAGGGCATGCTGGCCATTCTGGCGCTGGTCTGCTGCGTGCTGCTGATCACCTTAGCCTTCCGGAAAAAATAGCCGTATGACGGATCTTCGCAACGCGCTGGAAGAAGCCCGGCGGGGCCTGCTTGATCTTTCCACGCGCAACCGGCTGCTATCCCTGCCGAAGCCGGGCGCATCGCGCGGTGTCATCATTCTGGATGATGAGGATGCGGATTTCGTCCTTGGCGCATTGCAGGCGGGCCGCGCCTTTGGCTTTGAAGCCTCGGCCACCGCACCGGAAGCCGCGCCAGTAGAAGCAACGCCTGGCAAGCCGCACCGCGCGCGGAGCGTGAAGGCAAAGCCAGAGGGTGTGGGCACCGCCAAGGCCGATGCGGCGCGGGAAGACTATCAGCGCGATGACAGGCTGCGCGTGCAATTGCCGCCTTCTGACCTTGTGCGCCGGCTGCGCGATATCATGCAGGATGCGCGCACAGCCCGCGAAGAAACCGGTGTGCCGACACTTTACCTGGCGCTTGGCGCGCTGATCTGGCGCGATCCTGCAACACCCGAGACCGAACGCCGCGCGCCGCTGGCGCTGCTGCCGGTGGCCTTGGAACGCGAAGGGGTTTCGCAGAATTTCAAACTGCGCGGTACGGCGGGTGATATTGCGGAGAATCTGTCGCTCCGCGAAATGCTTACGGTGAATTTCGGGGCGACGCTGCCGGATTTTGACGCTGAGGCCTATACGCCGACGGCCTGGGCGGAAGCCGTTGCGGCACTGGTGGCGGAACGCGCGCATTGGCGGGTGGAGGCGGATGCGCTGGCGATTGGGTTATTTTCTTTCGCCAAGTTTCTGATGTGGCGCGACCTGGGGCCTGAGGAAAATCCGGGCCTTGCCGATCACCCCATGGTGCGCGCGCTGGTGGGTGGAGAGGCGCTTTCGATCCCGCCCGTATTTCCTGATGACGCTGATGTGGATGCGGAAATCCCGGTCGAGCGGCTGGATCATGTGATGGATGTGGATGGCAGCCAGGCGCTTGCGGCGGAAGCTGTCCGGCGCGGCGGGCATGTTGTCATCCAAGGCCCACCCGGCACCGGCAAAAGCCAGACCATCAGCAATATCATCGCCCAGGCTGTGTTGGATGGAAGAAGCGTCTTGTTTGTCGCTGAAAAACTCGCCGCGCTTGAAGTCGTAAAACGCCGGCTGGAGAGTATTGGCCTTGTTGCTGCCTGCCTGGAATTGCATTCGGAAAAGCAATCCAAGCGCGCGGTGTTGGATGAATTGCGCGCGACGCTTTCCCTGCCCATGCCACCCAAGCCTGATCGTGATGCGGTGGTGCGGCGGCTTGGATCACTGCGCGGGCGGATCAATCGCCATGCGGTGGCGATGCGCAGTAACGTGGGCGCTTCGGGCATGGCGCTGCATCAGGTGATTGGTGCGCTGGTTGGTTTGCGCCAGCGCGGTGTGGCGGCGCCGGATTTTTCTGTGAATGTAGCGGCATGGGATGCGGCGGCGATTGAAGCACGGCGCGATGCGATCAAGTTGCTGGCTGGCTATGCCGCGGCTGGCGGGGCACAAACCCCCTGGCGCGGCGTGATGGCCGATATCGGCCCCGCAGATGCGGATCGGTTGCTGGGGCGGCTGCCTGCTTGGATTCGCGCCTTCGCCGCGGCGGGGGCAGCGCTGGGCGCAGGGGCTGGGCCAAAGGCAGCGGAAAGCGCGCTTGCCTTGAACCCGGCGCTGGCAGCGGCGCCCGCACATGATGCGGCGGCGTTGAAGCATGCCGCCTGGGCGGGCGATCTGGCGTCGCTGGAAGCCTTGGTGCAGGCGCTTGGCGCCTTGCAAAAAGCCAAGACTGATCCTCAGCTTTTGCCGGGTGCCTTGGATGTGACGGGCATTGCGGAAACGCGCGCAACACTTTCCGAAGCGGGTGGTGTTTTCGGCTTTCTGTCCGGCGCGCGGCGTGACGCCAAGGCGCTCGCGGCACGCATTGCACGCGATGGGGAAAACCCGCTGCCGGCGCTGGATGCGGCGCTGGCCGGGCAGGCTGCACGCGAAGCCTTGCGCCAAGGCGATGCTTTGGGCCGCGCGGCTTTTGGGGCGCTCTGGCAGGGAGAGGCGAGTGATCCCGCGCCGCTGGCCGCCTTGCTGGCGTGGCGCAAGACCCATGGCGCGGCGGCGCTGACCGCACTCGCGCAGGGTGCCAAGCCCGCCGATGCTGCGCCGCTGCAAGCGGCGTTGGCTGTCTTTCAGGAAATGCAGCAGGCAACCAGGCTTGATGCGCGTATCGCCTTCGGCAGCGATGAACCTTCCTTCACGGCCCTTGCCGCAAGGCTCGGCGATTGGGCGGCGGCGCCGGAAGCGCTTGACGCTTGGCTTGGTTGGCGTCGTGCGGCCGCTTCGGCGGCGGGGTTGGAGCCTTTGCTGGAACGCCTCGCCGATGGCCGCATCGCGCCCGAAGCGGCGGAGGATGTGTTTTCCTTCGCGCTGCATGAAGGCTTGCTCCGTATTGCGATGGCAGAGCATCCGGAATTGGCGGCTTTTGACGGTGCGGCGGCGGATCGGCTGGTTGAGGATTTCCGCGCAGCCGATCGCGCACGCATTACGCTGACGCGCGCGGAAGCCGCTTACACCCATGCGCAGCGCGTGAAGGAAGTGCGCGATGGCGCGCCGGGCATGGCGGTGCTGCGCGGTGAGATGGAGAAAAAGCGCGGGCATTTGCCGGTGCGCGAATTGCTGCTGCGCGCTTCCCAGGCTGTGCAAAAAGCCAAACCGATTTTCATGATGAGCCCGCTTTCGGTGGCGCAATTCCTCGCCCCCCCGCATGGGCTGAAGCCCGGGCTTTCCTTTGACCTGCTGGTGATTGACGAAGCAAGCCAGGTGGAACCCGTGGATGCACTCGGCGCCATTGCGCGTTGCAGGCAGGTGGTGGTGGTGGGCGATGACAAGCAAATGCCACCCACGCGCTTCTTCCAGCGCATGACCGGTGAGGAAGGCGAGGAAGCCATCGAGGATGCCCCTGATGTTGTTGCGGCGCGCGATGTGGAAAGCATTCTGGGGCTTTGCAATGCGCGCGGCCTGCCATCGGCCATGCTGCGCTGGCATTATCGCAGCCGGCATGAAAGCCTGATCGCGACATCGAATGCAGAATTTTATGAGAATCGGCTTTTCATCCTGCCATCGCCGCGCGCCCGTTCAGCAACGCTTGGGCTTTCATTGCGGCGCGTCGAAGGGCGATATGACTCCGGCGGCACTGGCACC
>JADCFR010000284.1 GCA_020249415.1 Roseomonas sp.
ACACTCGCCGGAGCATCGCGTGTTTTCACTCGGCTGGATATGCACTAGCTGCGCAGGCCGGGCGCCTCCTGACCGGTACGTGCGACATATTCCGTGTAGCCTCCAGCGAAATCATGGATACCTTCTGGCGTCAATTCCAACACCCGATTGGAAAGTGCCGCCAGAAAATGCCGGTCGTGGGAGACGAAAAGCATGGTGCCTTCATAGGCGGCCAAGGCGCTGATCAGCATTTCCTTGGTCGCCATATCAAGGTGATTGGTCGGCTCATCCAGCACCAGAAAATTGGGCGGATCATACAACATCAGCGCCATGACCAGCCTGGCCTTCTCGCCGCCCGATAGCACGCGGCATTTCTTTTCCACCTCATCGCCGGAAAAGCCAAAACACCCAGCGAGGGCGCGTAAGGAACCTTGGCCTGCGCGCGGAAAGGTGTTTTCCATGGTCTCAAAGATGCTGCGCTCACCATCCAATAATTCCATGGCATGCTGCGCGAAATAGCCTAGTTTCACACTGCCGCCCAAAGTGACCGTGCCGGCATCGGGTTGCGTGAAGCCGGTCACCAGCTTCAGCAAGGTTGATTTGCCGGCACCATTAATGCCCATCACGCAACAGCGTTCCTTGCGCCGGATCAGGAAATCCAGGCCGTCATAAATCACGCGGTCACCGTATTTCTTCTGAATTTTTTTCAGATTGACGACATCATCACCGGAACGCGGCGCCGGCGGAAATTCGAACAATAGGGTCTGGCGCCGCTTGGGCGGTTCCACACGATCAATTTTTTCCAGCTTCTTGACCCGGCTTTGCACCTGCGCCGCGTGAGAGGCACGCGCCTTGAACCTTTCGATGAATTTTATTTCCTTGGCCAGCATGGCTTGCTGCCGTTCGAATTGCGCCTGCTGCTGCTTTTCATTCAGCGCGCGTTGCTGTTCATAAAACTCGTAATTACCCGCATAGGTGGTGAGCGAACCTGCATCGATTTCGATAATCTTATTGACGATCCGGTTCATGAATTCGCGGTCATGCGATGTCATCAGCAGCGCGCCATCATAAGCGAGAAGGAAATTCTCCAGCCAAATAAGGCTCTCCAAATCAAGATGGTTGCTCGGTTCGTCCAGAAGCATGACATCCGGCGCCATCAATAGAATGCGCGCCAAGGCCACGCGCATCTTCCAACCGCCAGACAGGGCGCCAACATCGCCTTCCATCATCTCCTGGCTGAAACTGAGCCCCGCCAGAACCTCCCGCGCGCGGCCTTCCAGCGCATAGCCGCCCAATTCCTCAAAGCGCGCCTGCACTTCCCCAAAGCGTTCGATCAAATGATCCATCTGATCGGCCTGCTCCGGATCACCAAGGGCGATTTCCAGCGCCTTCAATTCGGCTGCCACTTCGCTGATGGCGCCAGCGCCATCCATCACCTCGGCCACCGCACTACGCCCGGACATTTCCCCGACATCCTGGCTGAAGAAACCGATGCTGAGGCCCCTCTCGGCAATCACCAAACCCTCATCGGGTTGTTCCTGCTGGGTCATCATGCGGAAAAGCGTCGTCTTGCCGGCACCATTCGGGCCGACCAGCCCGATTTTCTCGCCCCGTTGCAGTGCGGCAGATGCCTCGATGAAAAGGATCTGCCGACCGTTTTGCTTGCTGATGTTATCAAGGCGAATCATGAAGGCTCTGCGTTTCTGAAAGGGGCAGGCGCCTTATAGGGGGATTTCGCGTGAGGGCCAGACCGTCTCGCCCCCGGCAAAATTCAGCTCGGTTCAATCCCCGCCGCGCGAATCAAGGGCTGCCACTTCGCCGCATCCGCAGCCAATTGCCTGGCAAAGGCGGCCTCTGTGCTCGGCCAGGCTTCCAACCCGCGACGCTGAAAATCCGCAATCACGCCCGGATCAGTCAAGGCAGCGCGGATCACCTCACCAAGCCGCGCGCGGATGGGCGCGGGCGTGCCGGCGGGCACGACAAAACCATCCCAATTCAGCACCTCAAAATTCGGCAGGCCGGCTTCGATCATGCTCGGCACATCGGGCAATTCACGCGCGCGGGTTTTGGTGGCGACACCCAAGGCGCGAATGGTGCCCGCCTGCACATGCGTCAACACCGTGCCCATGGGCGAAAAGCCAAAATCATGCTCACCCGCCACAAGCGCCAGCATTTGCGGCCCACCACCGCGATACGGCACCGGCACGGTGCGCGTGCCCGCGATATGGTCGAACAAAATGCCACAAAGATGCCCGGGCGAACCAACACCGCCTGTGCCAAAGCTGATCGTCTCGGGCCGCGCCTTGGCGGCGGCGATGATGTCAGCGACCGATCTGAAAGGCCGATTGGCGGGGCAGACCAGCACATTCACGGCGTTGAAGATGGTCGAAAGCGGCATCAGATCCGTCATGGGATCAAAGCCCATATTGCGCACCAAAGCGGGATTGACCGCGAGTGTGCCGATATTGGCCGAACCGATGGTATGCCCATCAGGTGCCGCGCGTGCGACTGCCTGCGCGCCGATATTGCCACCCGCGCCGGCGCGATTATCAATCACCACCGGCTGGCCCAAAGCTGCCTGCAAAACAGGCTGCATGATGCGCATCGCGGCATCCGAGGCGCCACCGGGCGGGAAGCCCAGGATGATCGTCACGGGCCGGCTGGGCGCCCAGGCCTGGGCCGAAGCGGCGCCAGGCTGGGCAAGAAGGCCGGCACCAAGACCGGCGAGGAGGCTGCGTCTATTCATGGACGAATGGTGCAGCAATTCCCGCGCCAATTCACCAAGAAAACGAAACGCCGATGGAAAAGCCTATCGCCGCCCAGCCGCCGCCATGATTTCCGAGCGGCGCTGAATGGCCCAGCCATAATTATCGGGCCACATCTTCGCACCCGGATCACACCCCAAGCTCTCGGCAGCTTTCAGCGTCCAGTAAGGATCATACATCAATTCACGCCCAACCGCGATCAGATCAGCGCGGCCTTCCTGCAAAATCGCCTCTGCCTGATCACCGGCGATGATCACGCCAACGGCCATGGTGGCCACACCCGCATCACGCCGTACGCGTTCGGCATAGGGCACTTGGAAGCCTGGCGGGCGTTCTGCGCGGGTGCGCAGCGGTTGGCCTGAATCATTGGCACGGAAGGCAGGCGCGCCCGAAACGCCGCCGGCAGAACAATCCACCACATCCACACCGCGCGCCTTCAATTCCTTCGCCAGCGTAACGGAATCATCCAGGCTCCAGCCCTCGGCCGGGCCATCAACGGCGGAGATGCGGAAAAACAACGGCAGATCGGCAGGCCAGGCGGCACGCACCGCTTCGGTCACTTCCAGGGCAAAGCGCATGCGCCCGGCAAGATCACCGCCATAGCGATCATTGCGCTTGTTCGAAATGGGCGAAAGGAAGGATTGAATGAGATACCCATGCGCGCCATGGATTTCGAGTACGCGGAACCCTGCCTTGGCCGCGCGCACCGCAGTGGCGGCAAAAGCCTGCACGGTTTCCTCGATTTTCGCTTCCGTCATCGCGGTCGGCGCATGCCAGCCAGGGCCGACCGGTTCCGCCGTGGGGCCGAAACATTCCCAAGGCGGCGAACCCGCCGCGGCATCTTCGGCACGCAGCGGCGTGCTGCCCTTCCAGGGCGGCTGCACGGAAGCCTTGCGCCCGGCATGGGCAATTTGAATGGCGGGCACAGACCCAAAGCCAATGATGGCATCCACGATGGGGCGATAGGCTTCCACCTGCGCATCATTCCAAAGCCCACAGCAGCCATGGGTGATGCGCCCTTCTGGCGCCACTGCGGTTGCCTCGGTAAAAATCAGCCCCGCACGGCCCCGTGCCACTGCTGTCAGATGTGAAAAGTGAAAACCATTCGCCAGCCCATCCTTGGCCGAATACATGCACAGCGGCGAAAGGGCGACGCGATTGGGTAGCGTCACGGACCGCAGCGTGATGGGGGTGAAGAGCAGAGGCATGGACATGCTGGGCTTCCTTGAGAAGAACTTCAAAGCTAGTCTCGCCGCTCAAGGCCGGGCGTCAAGCCTTGCCGGATGGGATGGGCGCCGTTGATCCGCGCGCCGATGTGAAGCCTTCAGGGCGCCGGCAAAAGCGCATCCGTGCGCCCCATCAGGCGATAGGCAACCAGCCCCAGCCATTCGCGAAACCCCCATTCGAATTGACCAAGGCGCTCAGGGAAGGGCGCGTCATAAAGTGCGGCGAAGCCATGACCGGTGCGATAATTCACCGGCCAGGCAATGATGTTGGACCAGCCCGCCTGGCGGAATACGCCCATACTGCGCGGCATATGGCTGGCGGAGGTGATCAGCAGCCACACCTCATCTGGTTTGGGCTGCACCAGCTCCCGCGTCAGTACCGCGTTCTGATGTGTGTTGCGCGCGGCATTTTCATAAATCACGCGCGGGCCCGAAAGGCCGAGGCTTTCGAAGAATTGCCGCGCCACATCGGCTTCCGTCAGGCCGCCATGGACCAAGGAGCCCTGGCCACCGGTGAAGACGATGCGCGCCTCGGGAAAGCGGCGCGCCAGGGCCACTGCTTCCGTCATCCGTTCCGCCGCGCCATTGATGGCGGGGATGCCGCGCGCTTGGGTAATGTTCTGATCCACCGCGCCGCCCAATACCACAATGCCATCCACGCGCGCGGGTGCCTCGGCCGGGCGCGGGAAACGGTCTTCCAGCGGCAGCAGAATGAATTGGCTGATCGGTGTCGCGATCAGCAGGAAGAAGAAGGCAAGGCAAGCCAAAACCAGCCAGCGCCCAAAGCGACGACCACGCCAGATCAACGCAAGCCCGATGGCGCCAAGCAGCAATGCGAAGTGGCCTGGCCGCGCCGGGAACCAGATAATCTTCGAAATGATGTAGGCGAAATCGGTCATGACCAGGCCCAAGGCGCGCGCGCTGAGGCAAAGCAGCGCGGCGCGGGCCTGTCAAGCGAAGCGGTGCCGGGTTTTATACCGACGCCGCTGAGGCGGTTACTTGCGACCGTTTTCGGCCTTCGCCGCTTCATTCACCCGCTGTTCCGCAGCCAGGATGGTATTGCGCAATTCCCGCATGAAGGCATTGCCCTTCGGCGTGCGCTGCACCAGCACGGACCGACGATCTGAAGGATCGGCCTTGCGCCGCGCCAAATCGTGATCCCCCAGACGGTCCAGCGCGCGGGTGATGGCGGGCTTAGAGACGTTGAGCTTCGCGGCCAGGCCGCGCACCGTATGTGGGCCATCGGTCAGGTAGCTGATCAGCATCACGCCAAGCTGACGGGATGAGAGATCAGTGCCATCGCGACGCACCAGCGTGACGATGGTTTCCTGTAGGACCCGGATCATATGTTCCGAACCATTGTTGTTATTGGCCATGGTGGTTTTCCTTTTCGTGCGACAGGTTTGGGCTGCTGGAGCCCCATGTTTCTTGAAGGCAGGCGAATGCCCGTTGACCTTTTTTGGTGTCATGTAACGGTGTCAAGAAAATGTCATATCACAATCCCTTCTTGAAATCGTGTAACATTTTGAAAATGGCACGCGCCCCCTGGGCCTCGCCGCCTTCCGGTCGGCCTGGGCGCGTCGTGTCATTCCAGGCATAGACATCAAGATGCGCCCAAGGCTGGCTCTGGGGCACAAATCGGCGCAGGAAAAGGGCCGCAGTGACCGCGCCTGCCATTGGTTTTGTTGAGATATTGGAAAGATCGGCGTAAGGGCTATCCAGCCAGGAATCATAACCTTCATGCAGCGGCAGGCGCCAAAGCGGGTCCTGCACCGCCATGCCAGCGCTCAAAAATTTTTCCGATAAAGCATCATCATTGCAGAACAAGGCCGGCAGGTCGGGGCCGAGCGCGACCCGCGCCGCCCCTGTCAATGTGGCTGCATCCAGGATCATCGCGGGGTTATGTTCGGCAGCAAATTGTAACAGATCGCACAAGACCAGCCTTCCTTCGGCATCTGTATTGCCGATTTCAACCCTGAGTCCTTTGCGCGTGCGCAAAACATCCATGGGCCGCATCGCCGAGCCGGAAATGGCGTTTTCCACCGCGCCGATCAGTACCAGAAGCCGGAGCGGCAGCCGGGCGCGCATGACCATTTCCGCGACGGCCAGCATTACCGCCGCACCGCCCATATCCTTTTTCATGCGGAGCATGGAAGCTGAGGGCTTCAGATCCAGGCCGCCCGTATCAAAGCACACGCCCTTGCCGCAGAGCGCAATCAGCGGGCCATCGGCAGCGCCCTCCCAGCGCAGCACCGCCAGGTGTGGCGCGCGCGGGCTGCCGGCGCCGACGGCGGCCATGCAGGGAAAACCTTCTTCCAGCGCTGGGCCTGCAATGATTTCGGCGCTGCCACCATGTCTTGCGGCCAGTGCCGCGGCCGCTTCCGCCAGTGCCTGCGGGCCCAACTCAGCGGCTGGCATATTGATCAAGTCGCGCGCTGCACAAATGGCCTCAGCGATCATCACGGCCTGCTCCGTGCCAGGCGGCGGGATCAGTTCAGCGCAAGGGTGATCTTGCTGCTTGTGGCGCAACCAACGATAGGCACCAAGCCGCCACCCCAAGACCGCTGCGGAGGGATCAGCGCCAGTCCCAACAAGATGCCATCTTGTGCCTGCTGGCAGGGCAAAAGGCGCTGCGCCGAAATGCCATGGCGAAGCTTCAGCACCCACCCCAATCACCGCGCCGTCAAGGCCGTTCATGCCAGGAATCAAGGCCATCTCTCCAGGCTTTGCCTTGAAACCACAAGCGCGCAGAAAGGCCGCGGACGGCGCCCCGAGTTGTTCCAAAAACCGTGGCAGGTCAGACGCGGTTACCGCGTGCAGCGGCGCGGATGCGGTATTTCGGGCTGGCGCGTGAGCCGCCATATCATTCTCCAATCGCCAAGCCTGCGCCGCAGCACAGAAGGAAAGCGATGCTTATCTGCGCCTTACGGGCGCAGATTACAAATCCAGTACCGTGAACGGGAGAGGCAGGGTAGTACGTTACAATAAATAAATGATAAACATTCACGCCGAAATCGGAAGCTGCCGGGCGACATACCTCAACTTAGACCTCTGATAATGATATATTCATCTCAAATGCGGATGTATCGATCCGTTTAATGAGAATTTGGTTTATACAGTAATAGTTGCGTTAATAAAATAAAATACGGGTGCTGCGGCTTTCCATCTCTCCAGGCGCTTGATGGCAACGAGTCGCCCTATCCTGGCTTCGCTTCGATCGCACGCCTCATTTGCGCATGATGGCCCTATCGTTGCAAAACATAAAAACTCAGATTGGCCGAAAGCGTATCTGAAACGAGCGATGATGCCCTATTTCAGGCATTCATCAGCCAGTCAATAAAATCAGAGGTTGTGGTCTGCGCCATTCCCTCCCCCAAAAGCGGCAGGAATGGTATCCAAATTTACCTTAAAACAGCTTCGGCCAACGCGCTGTGCGGTTGCGTTCCTGCGCGGCGCTCAGCTCATAGGGCCCGTCGCGCACATTGCTGTAAGGGGGGGTGGCCACCGGCGGTGTGGTCCAACAATCCACCTTGCCGAGGCTGCGGGTGCAGATCGGTTGCACGGGCGGCGGCGGGTCTGAAGCGCAATAGGTCTGGCCCTTGGCCAGTCGGACATAGGAACAATCCTCACCCGTTACGAGCGATACCACCGTATCGCCGACCCCGCGCTGCAGGGTGACGAGGGATGCACCCTCGACCACAGCGGGGATGGCCAGCAAGGGCGCCCCGGGGGCTTGCACGCCGTTGCAGCCGGCCAGCAGCAATAATAGGGCACAGAGGGGGCGAAGGAACTGCATGGCCGCAAGAGACGCCAAAGAAGTTAATGAATTGCAAATTTTCTCCTAAAATTATTACCGGGCACCCCTATAAGCGCAAAATTCCCCGTTTGACCGCCGCCGCGATAGGCCTTAGCCCTGCGCGAGACCTTCATGATGCTTGAGGACCGCCTTGCCCGATATCTTTGACGAGGTTGCGGAAGACCTCCGCGCTGAACGCGCCCGCCGGCTTTGGAAGCGCTACGGGACCTTGGTCTTGGGCGTGCTGATCTTTGTGCTGGCCGGCATTGGCGCCCATCAAAGCTGGCGCTGGTATGAAGCTCGGGAAGCTGAAAAGGCCGCCATCGCCTTCATGGCCGCCCATCGCGCCGCCGAGGCCGAGGGGGCGGATCTGCGCGCCATGGCCCAGCGCTTTGAGGAAGCCTCGCGCGGTGCGCCCGCCGGCTACCGCGATCTGGCGCGGCTGCGCGCGGCTGCCCTCAAGGCCGAAACGGGGGATTTGGCTGAGGCGCTCCGGCTATATGAGGCGCTCGCCGCGGATAGCTCTGCCGATCCGCTCTATCGGGATTTGGCGTCGCTGCTTTGGGTGATCCGGTCGCTCGATCAGGGGGACCCCGCCATGCTCGCCGCGCGCATCACGCCACTGACCCGCCCCGAATCGGCCTGGAATGCCTCGGCGCGGGAAGTGGCCGGCTTGATTGCGCTCCGTGCCGGCCGGCGGGATGAAGCGCGCCAAGCCTTCCAGGCATTGGCTGCCGATGTCACGGTGCCGCGTGGTGTCCGGGAAAGGGCACAACGGCTTGCGATGGGGCTTGAAGGATGACGGGGCGGGATATTTCTCGGCGCGCCTGGCTGCTGGGCTCGGCCGGGCTGCTGGCGGGCTGCGAAACACTGGATAGTATTTTTGGTGAGCGTCGCGTCAAGATTGTGGGTGAACGCAAGCCGGTGATGACGCTGCCGGATCGCACCGTGGAAGCGGATGCCGAGGCGCGCGGACTGACCATCGCGCTGCCGGCGCAGGAACAGCGCAGCCTTTGGCCGCAGCTTGGCGGCGTGGCGAGCCATGCGGGCGGGCATATCGCGCTGGGCGCCAATCTGCGTCAGGCATGGTCCGCAAGCTACGGCACCGGCACATCCTTTCGCCGCCGCGTGGTTGGCGGGCCGGTCGCCAATGCTGATCGGGTTTTCATGGGCGATGCGGATGGCTTCGTATCCGCCTTTGATATCGCCAACGGCGCGCGCCGCTGGCGCGTGGATACGCGGCCTGAAAATGAACGTGGCGATGGTGGCGGCGCCGGGGTGATTGTGGAAGGCGATACGGTTTTTGTCGCGACCGGGCTTTCGGAAGTGCTGGCGCTTTCCGCCGCTGATGGCGCGGTGAAATGGCGCGTGCGCGTGCAGGCGCCAATGCGTGGCGCGCCTTCCTTCGCCAATGGCCGGATTTTCGTCACGGCCTTGGATAGCAGCTTGGTGGCGCTTTCGGCCGAGGATGGCAAGGTATTGTGGCGCTACCGCGCCCAGGCGATCGCGACGATACCGCTTGGCCTGCCGCCGCCGGCTATTCTGGGTGAGACCGTGGTGGCGGGCTTTCCTTCCGGGGAAATCCTGGCCTTCCGTGCCAATGATGGCCGCGTGATCTGGAGCGACAGCCTGGCCGCCGCCGGGGGCATGAGCCTTGCCGATGTGGGCAGTGTGCGCGCCGCGCCGGTGATTTCGGGCAATGATGTCATTGCCATTGGCATGGGTGGTGTCGGGCTTTCGATTGATCTGCGCGCGGGCCGGCGTATTTGGGAACGCGAATTCGGTGGCACGGAAATGCCCTGGGCCGCAGGCGAATGGGTGTTTGGCGCGACCGATTTTGGTGAAGTCGCAGCCCTGCAGCGCGAAACCGGCATGGCGCGCTGGGCGGTTTCGCTCCGCCCGCCGGCGCAGGGCAATCGGGCAAGGCCGCCAATCCAGCTTTCCTCTCCGTTGCTGGCCGGTGGGCGGCTTTTTGTTGGCACCAGCCTGGCCGAGCTTGTTTCGCTTGATCCATCAAATGGCGATGTGCTGGGGCGGCAGCGCCTGCCGAGCGCGCTTTCCTTGCCCATGATGGCAGTGGGCGGGCGGCTGATCCTGGCCACCGATGATGGCAGCCTGATTGCCTTTGCGGGCGAAGGCTGATCAAGGCCCTTTCATGCAGCCTGTTATTGTCATTCTGGGCCGGCCCAATGTCGGCAAATCCACGCTGTTCAATCGGCTGGCGCAGCGGCGCATTGCGCTGGTGCATGACACGCCGGGTGTCACGCGCGACCGGAAGGAAGTCACCGCGCGCATCGCCGGGCGCGATGTAACGCTGGTGGACACCGCAGGGCTTGAGGAAGCGCCGCCCGATACCGTGCCAGGGCGCATGCGCGCGAGTTCAGAGGCCGCTTTGCGCAATGCCTCTCTCGCCCTTTTCGTCATGGATGCGCGCGCGGGCATCACGCCCGCCGATCGCGCCTTTGCGGCCTGGCTCAGGCGCAGCCGCGTGCCGGTGCTGGTGGTGGCGAATAAGGCAGAAGGCCGCGCCGGCACCACCGCCGCCATGGAAGCCTTTGAATTGGGGCTGGGTGATCCCGTACCCGTAAGTTCCGAACATGGCGATGGCTTCGGCAATCTGCATGACGAAATCGCTGCACGCCTTGGCCCCGCGCCGGAAGATGAGGCGGAGGCTGAGGCAGAACGCCCGCTGCGCCTGGCGATTGTCGGCCGCCCCAATGCCGGCAAATCAACGCTGCTGAACGCGCTGCTTGGCGAAGACCGCATGATCACCGGCCCCGAACCCGGCCTGACGCGCGATGCCGTTGCCGTGCAATGGCGCGACGCGACGGGCGGTGAAGTGCGGCTGGTGGATACCGCCGGCATGCGCAAGAAGGCCCGCGTGCAGGAAACTTTGGAGCAGATGTCGGTCGCCTCCACCCTTGCCGCGCTGAAGGAAGCGGAAGTGGTGGTGCTAGTCCTGGATGCACTGCTTGGCATGGATGAACAGGATTTGCGCATTGCGCGCCTTGCAGAACGCGAAGGCCGCGCCTTGGTGATCGCACTCAATAAATGGGATGCGGTCGAAGACCGCAATGCGGCGCGCAAGCGCGTGGAAGACGCGCTGATGACCTCACTCGCGCAATCCAAGGGTGTGACGGTGGTGCCGCTTTCGGCAGCGACGGGGCGCGGGGTGGATAAGTTGATGCCCGCGGTGCGCGCGGCCTATGCGCTCTGGAATCGCCGCATCCCGACCGGGGAGGTTAATCGTTGGTTTGAAGCCGCACTCGCCCGGCATCAGCCGCCGCTGGTGGATGGCAAGCGCATAAAACTACGCTACGCGACCATGCCCAAGGCCCGCCCGCCGACCATGGTGATTTTCGGCACGCGCGCCGATGTGCTGCCGGAGGATTATCGGCGCTACCTGGTCAATTCCTTCCGCGAGCATTTCACCATGCCCGGCGTGCCGATCCGCCTGCAATTGCGATCCCCGCGCAACCCCTATGCCGAGGATGAGGGCTGATCTTTCGTTTGGCGCAAAACGCGCTTAGGGTTGATGCGCTTGACGAGGTGATATTGCGCGCATGATTGCCGATACGGCCAAGAAGCTTCTGTACCTGGCCCTTGGGGCCATGTTTGTGCAGCAGACCTTTGCTTCCATCGGTCGCACCCTGCCGCTGGTTATCGCGCCCGCCATCATTGAGGATTTGCACATAGACCCTGCCCTGGTCGGTGTTTATGTCGGCGCGGCGGCGCTCGCTTCGCTCGTGTTCCAGCTTGGCTGCGGCAGCTTTATCATCCGCTATGGGGCGCTGCGCATGAGCCAGGTGGCGCTGGTGTTTCTCGCCGCCGGCATGGCCCTGGCGGCGGCGGGGCCGCTGCTATTCTTTCTGATCTCAGCGATCATCGGCGGTGGTGGTGCGGCGACCTCCACGCCCGCCAGTTCGCATCTGCTTGGGCGTTATTCACCGCCGAAGCAGGCGCCCTTGGTGTTTTCAATTAAACAGACAGCGGTGCCGGCGGGGCTTTTGCTGGCCGGGCTGCTTGGCCCGCTTATGACAGGGTATTGGGGATGGAGTGGGGCTTTGCTGGTCACAGCCGGCGCGTGTTTTTTGTTTGCCGCGATGCTTGAGCCGCTGCGTGGTGAGTTTGATTCGGATCGCGTGCCAAGCCGCAGTTTTCATTTTTCCGATTTCCGTACCACGCTGACATCCGTATTGCGCGCCAAGGATTTGCGCGAATTGTCCATGGCCTGCTTTGCCTTCAATGGGCTGCAAACGGCCTTCACCAGCTATTACGTGCTTTATCTGACGGCGCTGAATTACGATCTGGCGGCGGCGGGCCTGATGTTTGCCATTGCCATGGTGATCGCCGTGCCAATGCGTATTTTCTGGGGCTGGCTTGGCAGCGGCCGGGTTTCGCCGCGCCGTGTTATGGCAGGGCTGTCATTAGGCATGGCAGCGAGTGCGGCGCTGATGAGCCTTTACGGCGCAGATTGGCACCCGCTGCTGATTGCCGCCATCGCAACCGTGATGAGCGCCACCGCCATGTCCTGGCATGGCGTTTTGCTGTCTGAGGCTGCGCGCTTGGCCCCGCCCGGCATGCGTGGTGCGGCGACGGGCGGCGTGCTGTCCTTCGGCCAGGTGGGCGCCTTCATCCTGCCCGTGATCTATGCGGCGCAGCTTGCCGTGACCAATAGCCATGGCATTGGTTTCTTGCTGTGTGGTGTTCCGGCGCTGGTGGTGGGGGTTGTGATGTGGCGGGATTCGCGTCGCGAGGCTTGAGCCTTTACCCAAAAATATCCGCCGGGCTTTCGCGCTTCAAAGCTGCGGCCAGATCGCGCCCGAGTTGCGGGCCATCCTTCGCTGCGGCCTCGCCCATATTGCGCTTCAGGAAACTGCCATCGGCGCGCGCCACCAGCCCATGCAGGCGAAGCCGCCCATCCGGCAGCAGCGCGGCATGGGCGCCAATCGGCGTGCGGCAGGAACCATCCAGCGCGCCGAGCAAGGCGCGTTCGGCATCTGCCATCAGCCGGCTTGGCGCGTGTTCAATGCGCGCGAGGAGCGCAAGTATTGCCGCATCATCCGCGCGTGCGGTGATGCCGACAATGCCCTGGCAGGCGGCGGGCAGCATGGCATCGGCTTCCAGTACCAGTTGCGCGCGATCCGCCATGCCAAGCCGCTTCAATCCGGCAAGTGCCAGCAGGGAACAGGTGAAATCCCCTGCCGCTACGCGCCCAAGCCGCGTTTGCACATTGCCGCGAATGATATCTACGCGGAGATCAGGCCGGCGATGCAGCAATTGCGCCTGCCGACGCACGGAAGCCGTGCCGACCAGGGCGCCCTGCGGCAAGGCAGCAAGCGGATCATGCGCCTGCGCCGCACCGCATCCCGCACCCAGAATCAGCGCATCGCGCGGGTCTTCCCGCTCCAGCACAGCGGCCAGCACAATGCCCGGTGGTAATTCAGTTTCCAGATCCTTGAGGCTATGCACCGCGACATCAATCCGACCATCAGCCAGCGCTTCATGGATTTCCTTGGCAAAAAGCCCTTTGCCGCCAATGTCGGCCAAGCGCTTATCCTGCACTTTGTCGCCCGAAGTCGCGATGATGTGTTCTTCAAGTGCACCATCTTCAGCGAGTGCCGGGACCGCCGCGCGTGCCACGCTTGCAAAATGCCGCGCCTGCCAAAGTGCCAGCGGAGAACCGCGCGTGCCAATGCGCATGGGCTGAAACGCCATTCCTCAATAACCTTGTTTCTCGTTTTGCCCCTAGGCCCTTGCGAGGCCAAAGAGATGCGCCAAATCCTTGAAGAAAATCCTGACATGCGCAAGGGGATCGCGGCGGACCAATTCCTTGTTCATGTAGGATTCCCAGGTCAGGCGCTGCACATCCTTATCGGCGCAGATGGAGACGAATTTCTCCCGCCTTTTGTCGGATGAATACCAGAAATACTGCATGATGCCGAGCACCCAGAACACCCGCCCATGCGCCTTCATGAAGCGTTTGCGCGCACCGGCAAGCGCGCGCGCATCGCCTGTCTTCAGGCATTCCTCAGCGGCGTCAGCGGCCAGTCTGCCGCCATACATGGCGTAATAAATCCCCTCACCGGAAGCGGGGGCGACCACGCCGGCAGCATCACCGGCCAGGATCACATCGCGCCCATTATCCCAGCGCTTGAGCGGCTTCAGCGGAATGGGCGCGCCTTCGCGGCGAATGGTCTCGGCATTCGTCAGGCCAATATCGCGGCGGAGTTCAGCAACCGAACCACGCAGCGAAAAGCCCTTTTGCATGGAACCCGTGCCGATGCTGGTGGTATCGCCATGCGGGAAGATCCAGGCGTAGAAATCGGGCGAAAGCTTGCCCTGGTAATAGACATCACAGCGCTTGGCATCGAAATCCGCGCCGCCGCCATTGGGGGGCGAGCGCACAATCTCATGATAGGCGAAAACGCAGCGCACCTTATCGCCGCCCGGCACTTCCTGCTTCGCCACCTGAGACCGCGCGCCATCGGCACCAATCACCAGGCG
>JADCFR010000285.1 GCA_020249415.1 Roseomonas sp.
CACTTGGCGACTCGGAAAATGCGATAAAACAAAAATCAGGACGCTTCCGGTGAACGCATGTGAACGGGAAGCGTCCTGGGGGCTAAGGGAAAGGAATAAAGCCGTTCCTCTCCCAGCAGAAAGGCGCGCCCACCTTGTGGGAAAAGCCGGGCGATGGCCGGGTCGGTCACGCAAAGCCCGCCCGTGAAGGCGCCAAAGGCCGGCATGACCACGCGGCGCGGATTGGCAACAAAGCAGGGGCGGGAAATGCCGCCCGCACGCGTCGGCGCTGTCGCCTTTGGGTGCAAATGCCCAGCGATTTCCGGCGGCGCCTGGCGCGAGAAGGGGCTTGGGATATGGCGAAAGGTGATCGGCCCCTGGCGCCACTCGGCAACGGCCTCACCAGGCAGATCGCATGGCGGTGCAGGGTCGTGATTGCCGAGCACCCAGATCGGCTCCAGCCCTTCCAGCAGCTTAAGCAGCGCGGTACGGTCAGCAGGCGTAAGGCGAGCCGCACCCTCCGCATCATGGAAACTATCGCCCAGAAACACCAGCCGCTTCGGGCCATAGCGCCGGATCAGCAAGGCCAGCCGTGCGAGGGTTTCGCGCGTATCATAAGGCGGCAGGAAATAGCCGGCGCGGGCAAAAGCACTCGCCTTTTCCAGATGCAGGTCCGCCACGCACAGCAGCTTCTGCGCTGGCCAATGCAAAACGCCAGCGGGGTCGAGCATGACACGCTCTGCCCCCAGATGCAGCGGTGCGGCGTTCATGATGCGCGCCTTGGGGCGGAACGGATAAAGCGCGACCGCCGCGCCTCACGCGGTTTTGGCCGCGCGGAGGCACCACGCGTCGCGATGCCATCGGTCATCTCGGCGAGCACCTCGCCAAATTCTTCCGCGCCATGGGTGGCATCCGCCACCAGCGCGGCGGCTTCCGCCAGCAACGCATCCTCAGCACCGCCCGCCACCCATTCGCGGCCTTCCTCGATCAAAGCCGGCACGGCCAGCGGCGAAACACGCGAAAGCGCCCGATGCGTGATGCGCCCCTGAATGCGCGCGAGCAGCGCTGCGATACGCGCCACATCGGTCAGGCCGCGCGCGGCTTCTTCGCGCGTGGCGCGGAGCAGAATGTGGTCCGGTTCATGCCGGCGCAGCACATCATAAATCAGATCAGCATTCATCGTCATTTGCCGGCCTGATTTCTCTGCCCCCGGATGGTGTTTTTCGAGTAAGCCCGCAATGGTCGCGATATTGCGAAAACTCCGCCGCAGCATGGAAGATTCCGCAAGCCATTCCTCCATCTCATCGCCCAATATGTCTTCGGCGAATAGTCTTTCAACGCCGGTCGGTTCAAAGGCGGACCAGATCGCCAGCACATAATCCGTCCCCACATAGCCAAGCGGCCCCATGCCGAGGCGTTCCATGCGCTTCGTTACCAAAAGCCCGAGTGTCTGATGCGCCAAGCGGCCTTCAAAAGTATAGGCCACCAGAAACCAGCGCCCGCCGCGTGGGAAGGTTTCGACCAAAAGCCCATCGCGCGGCGGCAATTCGCTCCGCAGGCTTTGCAGCCTCAGCCATTCCTGCACCGGCGCTGGCAAATGCGCCCAGCGCGCAGGATCATGCAAAATCGCGCGCACCCTTGCGGCAAGCCAGGTGGTGAGCGGCATGCGGCTGCCGGCATAAACCGGCACGCGCGGTTCATCACCGCCGCCGGGGCTGACAATCACCGCCGCCGGGTCAAGCCTTTCATAGCGCACCACCTGACCGGCAAACAGAAAGCAATCGCCGGCCGTAAGGGTGGAGACGAACCACTCCTCCACCTCACCCAAGGTGCCGCCGCCGCGCAGCCGCACCTTGATCATCGGCGTTTCGACAATGGTGCCGAGGTTCAGGCGGAATTGCCGCGCCACACGCGCATCGCGGATATGCAGCCGGCCTTCGGAATCGCGAAACAGCCGACGAAAACGCTCATAAGCCGCCAGCGCATAGCCACCATCTTCGACAAAGCGCAGCACATCATCAAAATCGCGCCGCGTCAGGGCTGCATAGGGCGCGGCGCGGATCACCTCGGCGTAGAGTTCATCCGGATGAAACGGCGCATGGCAGGCCATGGCGAGTACATGTTGCGCCAGCACATCAAGCCCGCCCGGGCGCGGCGGGTCGCCATCCAATTCGCCAGCGGCGGCGGCTTCCATGGCGGCGACGCATTCAATCACCTCAAACCGATTGGCCGGCACCAGCACGGCGCGCGATGGCTCATCCATGCGGTGATTGGCGCGGCCCACGCGCTGCAACAAGCGCGCAACGCCCTTGGGCGCGCCAATCTGGATCACCTGATCCACATCCCCCCAATCAATGCCAAGATCGAGTGAGGCAGTGGCGACCACCGCGCGCAGCTTGCCCGCTGCCATGGCCGCTTCCACCTTGCGACGCTGGTCAATCTCAAGGCTGCCGTGATGCAGTGCGATCGGCAGCGAAGCCTCATTCAGCCGCCATAATGCAGCGAAGCAAAGCTCCGCCTGGGCGCGGGTATTGACGAAGACGATGGTGACGCGCGCGGCTTCGATGCGCTGATAGACCTCGGGCATCGAAGCCAGGCCCATATGCCCGCCCCAGGGCAAATGGCCTTCCGGCAATTGCAGATCAAACACCGGCGCCGCGCCGCCTTCCGCCGTGATCAGCCGAACAGAGCCCGCTTGCGCATCCGGCGCCAACCAGGCGCGCAAGGCTTCCGGCACGGCGACGGTCGCGGAAAGCCCGATGCGTTTGGCGCTGGGCGCCAGCACGGCAAGGCGAGAGAGACACAACGCCAATTGATCGCCGCGCTTGGTGCCAGCCAGCGCGTGGATTTCATCAATGATGATACCGCCAAGCCCAGCGAAAAACTTGGCAGCATCGGGTTGGGAGAGCAGCAGTGTCAGGCTTTCCGGCGTGGTCAGCAGAATATGCGGGGGTGCCGCGCGTTGCCGCGCGCGGCGATTGGCCGGCGTATCGCCGGTGCGGGTTTCCACGCGAATGGGCAGCGCCATGTCGCCAATCGGCGCCATCAAATTGCGCGCAATATCCACCGCCAAGGCCTTCAAGGGCGAGATATACAGCGTGTGCAGCCCCTCGCACGGCGCCGCCGCTAGATCTAAAAGCGTCGGCA
>JADCFR010000286.1 GCA_020249415.1 Roseomonas sp.
AGCCCCACCAATTGCGGCGCCAACCATTCGGCCGCTGAGGCGATCAGCGCCTCATCGGTCATATCAGGCCAGGCTTCGCCTTCCACCTGCCGCATCCAGCCAATCCGCGCACGAGTCTGCCGCGCTGCGTCGGTCCAAGGCAGATCGCGCAGGCCGCGCCCGGCCACGGCTTCCGCAAGGGCCGCCGCCATCGCCGCCGGGTCCGCCTGCGGCAAGGGCGATCCTTCCAGGACCAGCGGGCCGAAGCGGAGCCGCCGACGCGCCAGCACCGCGCCGGTCCGTGCATCAAAAGCCGCTCCTTCCTCGCGGTGCAGCCTTTCGGGAAAGCGAGCTTCCAAGACGGCGCGTTCGATGGGTGCTGCCATGCGGATGCGCGCCTCGGTGCCTGCGATTTCGAGGTCCGCCACGGCAAGCAAAGGCGCCTTGGCCAAGGGATCAATGCCTGTAATGAGCGCGCCCTGGCCAGAGGCCAAACGAAAGGCGCCATCCATGGACCCGCGTTTTGCCGCGATGCGATCAGGAAAACCCGCCGCGAGCAAGGCGCCGGCATCCCCTTCGGCGGCGACACCATTGCCAATACCAAGCCGGCGCCGATGCAGGCTGGCGGCGCGGCGAATGCGCTGCACCGCGCCGCGATCCGCCGCCGCGTGATCGCCGCCCGCCAGCAGATCAAGCCGAAGCCCGATATCCGCCGGCGCTTCCCGCCCGCGCAGCGGATCGCGTTCTTCCAGCAGCGCCGCAAGTTCAGCGGCGAGTGCCTTCTCCGCATTGCCTTCCGCCGCCAGCATCATGCGCGCAAGCCTTGGGTGCGTGCCCATCCGCGCCATGCGCCGACCTGTTTCCGTGATGCGCCCTTCGTCATCAAGCGCATCCAGATCGCGGAGCAAGCCCCGTGCGGCGGCCATTGTCCCGCTGGGCGGTGCATCCAGAAAGGCGAGCGCGCCCGGTTCCGCGCCCCAGGCGGCGCAATCCAAGGCAAGGCCGGAAAGCTCCGCTTCCAGAATCTCAGGCCGATCCGCTTGCGGCAGGCCGCGATGCAAAGCCTCTGTCCAAAGCCGGATCGCGACCCCTGGCGCGGTACGCCCCGCGCGGCCCGCGCGTTGTTCGGCTGCGGCCTTGCCGATGCGAAGCGTCACTAGGCGAGACAGCCCGCTTGCGGCATCAAGTCGCGGCGCGCGGCGATAACCGCCATCCACCACAATGCGCACGCCAGGCACGGTCAGCGATGTCTCGGCGATGGAGGTCGCCAGCACCACCTTGCGCTGCCCATCAGGGGCGGGGTTCAGCGCCAAATCCTGTTCGGCCGGCGGCAATTCGCCATGCAAGGGCAGCACCAGCGCGCCCACCCCGCCCAGCCTTTCGGCGGTACGGCGGATTTCTCCCCAGCCCGGCAGGAAGGCCAGCACATCACCGGGGTGGGAGATCAGTGCCTCACGAATGGCACTCGCCATGGCTTCGGGCAGGTCGCGCGGGTCGCGTAAATCCCGCGCGCGGTGGCGGATTTCGACAGGATAAGCGCGGCCCAGGCTTTCAATCACTGGGGCAGGGGTGCCGCCTTCCGCCATCAGCCCCGCGAAGCTCGCGCCATCAAGGGTCGCGGACATGGCGAGCAGCCTCAGTTCGGGGCGGAGCGCCCTTTGCAGATCAAGCGCAAGCGCCAGCGCGAGGTCCGTATCCAGATTGCGTTCATGCGCTTCGTCGAAAAGGATGGCGGCCACCCCTTCAAGCCCGGGATCGCTTTGCAGGCGGCGCACCAGCAGGCCTTCGGTGACCACCTCAACCCGCGTTCGGTCGGAGAATTGCCGATCAAGCCGCGTGGCAAGCCCGATGGTGCCGCCGGGCTGGTCTTCGCCGATCAAGGACGCCATGCGGCGCGCGGCGGCGCGGGCGGCCACGCGGCGTGGTTCCAGCACAAGGATACGCCCTTCGGCGGCCCAGGCTTCGTCCATCAGCGCCAGCGGCACGATGGTGGTCTTGCCCGCGCCGGGGGGTGCGATCAGCACGGCGTTGGAAGCCGCACGCAAGGCAGCGCGCAGCGCCGGTAGCGCTTCAGTAACGGGCAATTCAGGGAGCATGGGCGGGGCGATACAAATGGGATCGCCCCCATGTGACGCGCCAGCTTCGCGCAATCAAGCGGCGGGGGGTTTTGGCCTCAGCGTGGTCCCGGCCCTGGGCGCGGCGGCATTGGGCCAGGACCAGGACCCGGCGTGAAAGGTGGCGGATTGACCCAAACCCCGCCAATCGGCGGCGCATAGCCAGGCTGCTGCACAATATTCGGATCGGGTGGGCAATTGGGGCGATTAATGCCGCAATCCCAGGCGAAGCGATCCGGCCGCCCGGTCATGCTGCCGCCGGGGATGAAGCGGCAGGCGCATTGCTTGCCGGCCATGCAGGCCAATTGCCCTTCGCGGGCTTCGGTGCATTGCGGCGGTTCCTGCGCCGCCAGGGGCCAGGAGAGCAGCAGAAAAGCAGCGAGGAGAATTTTGCGCATTATGCAGCCTTACCGGTAAAGATTAATGAATGGCTAACAAGCCGAGCCTATTCTCATTTGCGGGCTTGCACTAAGCCCCTTTCGCCCCCCTTTATGGGCCATGCGCTTCCTCGCCGCCCTTGTCGCTTTGCTATTCCTGCCCTTGCTGCCGGCGCGGGCGCTGGAATCTGCCGCGCAGGAAAGCCCGCGGGCGCGCGTCACGCTGGTGGCGGATCATTTGGCCATTGCGCCGGGGCAGGCGTTTCAGCTTGGGCTTCGCATCCGCCTTGCGCCGCGCTGGCATAGCTATTGGCGCCATGCCGGGGATGCTGGCGCACCCACGGAAATCTCCCTGACCCTGCCCGAGGGTAGTGAGGCCGGCCCCATCGCCTGGCCAACCCCGCAAGCGATCCCCTTCGGCCCGCTGATGAGCTTTGGCTATTATGGCGAAGTCGTGTTGCCCATGCGGATCACCCCGCCCGCCAGCCTGCGTGCTGGTGAGGTTTTCAGTGTCTCGGCTGAGGCCACCTGGCTTGTCTGCGATGATGTCTGCATCCCGGAGCAAGGCAGTTTTCGCCTGGACCTGCCAGTGGCGGCGGAAGCCAAGGCGAACCCCGATCTGGCGCCGCTTTTTGCCGCTGCTGCTGCGGCCCTGCCAAGGCCCTCCCCCTGGCAGGCCAGCGCGACCATTCAGGGCGATATCCTGCGGTTGCGGCTGACCGGCCCGGGGCTTGGGCGGGAAAGCCTCAAGGATGCGCTGTTCATTCCAGGCCAAGGCGGGCTTTCGGATCACCCCGCGCCACAAAAGCTGACCCAGGGGCCGGATTGGCTGGAATTGACGCTGAAACGTGCCGAACGCCCGGACAACCACGCCCAACTTGAAGGCGTGCTGTTGCTGACTGATCAGGGCGGCCGGCGGCTGGGCTATGACATCGTATCGCCCCTGACGGCTGGCGCGGCCTTCCTGCCGCTTTGGCAGGCGCTGATCTTTGCGCTGATCGGTGGCGTGATCCTGAACCTGATGCCCTGCGTCTTTCCCGTGCTCGCCATGAAGGCCATGGCCTTGGCGCGGTTGGGTGGCGCGGCGCGCGGCGCGGTGCGGCTGGAAGCCGCCGCCTATACCGCTGGCGCGGTGGTGAGCTTCACGGCGCTCGCCGGGCTTTTGCTGGTGCTGCGCGGCGCTGGCATGGCGCTGGGCTGGGGGTTTCAATTCACCTCGCCGGTTTTTGTGCTGGCCATTGCCTGGCTGATGCTGGCCGTCGGGCTGAATCTCTCGGGCGTTTTCGCCTTTGGCGGGCCGATTGGCGCGGGCGGGCATATCGCAGCGCGCGGCGGGTTTTTGGGCAGTTTCGCGACCGGGGCTTTGGCGGTGCTGGTGGCGAGTCCCTGCACCGCACCCTTCATGGCGGCGGCGATAGGTGCCGCCTTGGTCATGCCGGCGCCGGCGACCCTTGCGGTTTTTGCCGCGCTTGGTCTTGGGCTGGCGGCACCCACGCTGATCCTGGCGCTGGCGCCGGGCCTTGCGCGGAAGCTGCCTCGGCCCGGCCCCTGGATGGAAAGGCTGAAGCACATCATGGCCTGGCCCATGTATGGCGCGGCGCTTTGGCTGGTTTCAGTGCTTTGGGCGCAAAGCGGTTGGGCGGGCGTGGCGCTGGCCCTGGCGGGCGGGCTTGGCCTAGGCCTCGCCGCCTGGGTCCTGGGCCGGGCGCAGCGCGCTGGCCGCCGCGGCGTTCAGCTTGGCGCGGTGCTTGGCGCGCTTGCTTTGGTTATGGCGCTGCCCTTTGGCCTGACGGCCGCCCCGCCCGCCCCTGCCGCTGCCGAGACCGCCGAAAGCTGGACGCCCGCGCGCGTGGAAGCGCTTCGCGCGGAGGGCAAGGGCGTTTTCCTGAATGTCACCGCCGCCTGGTGCATCAGCTGCCAGGTGAATGAACGCATCGCCCTTCGCCGCGAAGCGGTGCAGGCGGCCATGGCGGCGCGCGGCATTGTCTATCTGAAGGCGGATTGGACGCGCGGCGACCCCGCCATCACCGCCTTGCTCC
>JADCFR010000287.1 GCA_020249415.1 Roseomonas sp.
GCTGGTCGCGCTGCTGTTGGGGCTTGGCGCCAGCATGGCGCTTTCGCCCTTGTCATCGGCCATGTTGGCGCGCGCCGAACGGTTGGATCAGCTTTATCTCCGCAATGTTGGCGGCATCACGGCGCTGGCCGGCGGCCGGCTTTGGTTGCGGCAGGCGGATGATGGGCTGCAACCCCAGGGCGTTGCCATCATTTCCGGCCGGCCGATTGTCACGCGGGAATCGCGCCCCGATGAGGCGCTGCGCCTGGCCGAGGTCAGCGTTTGGCGCCTTTCGGCGGAAGATCGCCCTTTGGCCCGCATCGAAGCGACATCCGCCTTGCTTCAACCCGGGCGCTGGCGCTTTGATGGCGCCATGGTGTTTGGCGCAGATCGCGTGGCGGGCGCGCCGCAAAGCCTGGATTTCCCGACGGAATTGACCCCCGAGCGCATCGAGAATTCCTTTGCAAGTCCGGATACGCTCAGCCTTTGGGCCCTGCCGGAATTCATCACGGTTCTGGAAAATGCTGGGTTTTCCGCCATTCGGCATCGGCTGCATTTCCAGTCCCTGCTGGCGCTGCCCTTGCTTGCGATTGCCATGGCGCTACTCGCGGCCGGGTTTTCCATGCGCTCCGCCCGGCGCGGGGGTGTCGCGCGCATGATCGCAGGCGGGGTTAGCGCAGGTTTTGCGCTTTTTGTGCTGGACAAGATCACCGGCGAATTTGGTGAAGCGGGTAGTTTGCCCGTGGTATTGGCAGCCTGGGCGCCGGCGGGCGCGGGATTCCTATTGGCGGCAGCCCTATTGCTGCATCTTGAGGACGGGTAGAATGGCGCGCCGGGCTGGAAGAATTCTTGGCTTTCTCCTGGTGGCGCTGCCCCCGAGCGCGGTAGTTGCGCAGGCGCCGCTTCTGCCGCCGATCGCCCCACCCGCTTCGGTGGCGCCTAGCCTGCCGGGGGGCACACCTGCCCCCGCTGCGGCTGCCCCAGCCGCGCCGACACAAGATGCGCCCGTGAGCTTCACCGCCGACGAAGTGCAATATGACCAAAATGCTGCCCTGGTGGTGGCGCGCGGCCGGGTGGAAGCCTTCCAGGGCGGGCGCATCCTGCGCGCGGATGAACTGACCTATAACCGCAATACCGGCGTGGCCACAGCGCGCGGCAATGTGCAGCTGATTGAAGCGGATGGGCAGGTATTTTTCGCGGAAAGCGCAGTCCTGTCGAATCAAATGCGCGATGGTGTCTTGGAAGGATTGCGCGGCTATCTGCTGCAAAATGGCCGCATCGCGGCAAGTGGTGCGCGGCGCACCGATGGTTCGATCTTTGATTTGGCGCGGATTGTCTATACGGTTTGTGAACCTTGCAAGGATGACCCGCTGGCCCCGCCCATTTGGCAATTGCGTGCGCGCACGGCCACCTTGGATCGCACGGAACAACAGGTGCGCTACCGTGGTGCCTCGCTGGATATGGCCGGCGTGCCGGTGATCTGGCTGCCCTATTTCCAGCATCCGGACGGGTCCTCCCCACGGCAATCTGGCTTTCTTAGCCCAAGCTTCGGCATCACAAAGTTTCTCGGCGGTTTCATCGAAACGCCCTATTACTGGGCGATTGATGAAAGTCAGGAAATGGTCCTGCGCCCCACTATCTCGACCCGTGTCGCGCCGAATCTTGGGGTGGATTACCGGCGGCGCTTCAACACTGGTGAGATTGAGGTGTTGAGTTCTGCCGGCTATCTGGATGGCCGCGACGGTACGGAGGAAGGTTTTGCTGGCCATATCTTCGCCAAGGGTCGCTTTTCCCTGGATGAAACCTGGCGCGCCGGCTTCGACCTGAACCGCGCCAGTTCCGAACAATACCTTCGCATTTATCGCTATGGTTCGCAGCGTGTCTTGCCGACAACGCTTTTCACCGAAGGCTTCTGGGGGCCTGAGGGCTTTGCGCGGTTTGATGCCCGCGCCTATCAGGGCCTGCGGCGGACCGATGACATCAGCCGCATTCCCCTCGTGCTGCCCAATATCTATGCCGATTGGGAATCACCGGAAGACGGGCTTGGCGGGCGCTTCACTGTGGATACCTGGAATTTCGCTGTCTTTCGCGGTACCGGCACCAGCACACGCCGTGCTGCAACGCGGATCGGCTATGCGCTGCCGCGCATGGATGATCTGGGCGGCATTTGGACCTTGCGTGCTCAAAGCGACCTTGCCGCCTATGATTTTGAGGATATCAACCTTGCCCCCAATTTCGCGACCGGCAGCGCCAATGGACAAAGCGCAGCCGCGAATATTCGCGCCGCACTCGATTGGCGCATGCCCTTCCTGCGCGATGGCGGCGATTGGGGCCGCCAGGTGATTGAACCGCGCGTCCAATTGGTGACTGGCCCCATGACGGGCAGCCAATATCGCATCCCCAATGAAGACAGCATCGTCTTTGACTTCACCGATGCCAATCTGTTTTCGCTCAACCGCTTCACCGGACGCGATCGGCAGGAAGGTGGCACACGCGCCGATATGGCGCTGCGTGGCGCCTGGTTCCTGCCGGAAGATCGTCAGCTTGAAGCCGTGGTCGGGCGATCCTTCCGCGTTCAGGATAATGGCGGACCGTTTTACCCCTATAGCGGCCTGGAAAATCGTGCTTCCGATTGGGTCAGCCGGCTGACCTTCAGGCCAAGCTCCTGGCTTGACCTGACCGGCCGCGCCCGGCGCGGCGGAGAAAGCTTTGCGGCCCGCGCCTATGATGTCAGTGCTACGCTGCGACCCACCCAGGATACCGGTTTCACCCTGGGCTATCTGCAGGCGCCGCCCATGCCCTTTCTCAACCCTGTGGCACAGCGTGAGGAAATCTATTTGGGCGCTTCGCAGCGCCTTGGCTTTTGGCGTGTAACCGCCTTTGGCCGCCAGGATGTCCAACTCAACCGACCGGTGGCCCTGGGTGTTTCGGCCATGTATGAGGATGAATGCTTCATTTTTGAAACCCGTTTCGTCAAGCGCTATGCTGAAGACCCAGCGACGGGCGATCTCTTTCCAGGGGCCACCGTGTTGCTGTTCCGCTTTGGCTTCAAGACCATCGGCGATTTCGGATTGAGGGCTCTATGAGCTGTTGCGCTACCCCGCCGGCCCATGGCGGCAAATTCAGTGCGCTTTCCGCTCACCCTCGCGCACCGAGAACGCCCGCTAAAGTTTTGTTTGGTCGCATTTTCCGAGCAGCCAAGTGATTCCACTTGGCTTGAAAATGCTTTAAGGAGGCGTTGATGCGCGCCGTGACCTTGTCCCGAAAGCCCCTTCTGGCGCTGATGCTGCTGGCGGCCATGCTGTTGCATGCAGCCCCCAGGCCCGTCTTGGCGCAAGCCGCGGGCGGCAGCGTGAACAGCATCGTCGCTGTGGTGAATGGCGATGTCGTGACACGCAGCGAAGTCGAAAGCCGTCGCCGCCTGCTGGCGCTTTCCGCCGGCATGGCGGGGGATGCCGGCGCGCAGGGGGGGGACCAGATCCTGCGCCTGTTGATTGATGAGCGGCTGCGCATCCAGGAACTTAGCCGCCGGCGCATTCCGGTAACCGATCAGGATATCGCAAGCTCGGTCGCCAATATCGAAAGCCGCAATGGGCTGCCGCCCGGCGGCGTGGTGCAGAATCTGCGGCGCGCCGGCATCGAGCCGCGCGTTTTGTATGACCAGATCCGCGCGCAGATTGGCTGGGCGCGGCTATTGCGCGGCATGCTGGGCGAGCAGGCCAATATTCCGGATGCCGAGGTGAATGAATTCCTTGCCGCCCAGCGCGCCCGGCTTGGCGAGCCCGAATTCCTGGTTTCCGAAATCTTTATCCCTGTCGAGAATCCCGGTCAGGAAGCGCAGGTCCGTCGCTTTGTCACCGATGTCATTCAGCGCCTGCGCCAGGGCGTGCCCTTTCCCATGGTGGCGGCGCAATTCAGCCAATCGCAATCCGCGATCCAGGGCGGTGCCATGGATTGGATGACAGGGGATCGGTTTGATCCGGCGGTTGCGAGTATTCTCAAGCAAATGCCCGAAGGCGCCATCAGCAACCCCATACGCGTGCCCGGTGGGTTTGAAATCGTGTTGCTGCGCGACCGGCGCGTTTCGGGCCGCGACATGGCAACCATCATGAGCATGCGTCAGGTCTTCCTGCCCTTTGAAGGTCAGGTGAACCCGCAAGCCCCAACCGCGCAGCAATTGGCGCAGCTGCAGCGGGCGCAAACCCTGTCCGACCAGGCGCGCGGCTGTGAGGCGATGGATGCCGCCGCGCGTGGCAGCCCGCGCCCTGCCGATCCCGGCCCGGTGCGGCTGGACAATATCACCCCGCCCGAATTGCGTGACCTGCTGGGCAGCCTGCCGATTGGGCGCGCGACGCAGCCGATTATTTCCGTGGATGGCGCCCTGATTTTCATGGTCTGCGCGCGTGAGACCCGCAACATGGCGGAAGCCAATCCGCAACAGGCGCGCGATATCCTGCTGCGTGACCGGATTGAATTACTCTCCCGCCAATTGCAGCGGGATTTGCGCCGCCGCGCCCAAATCGACATTCGCACGAACAATTCCGCGCGCGCGGGCTGATGGCGTGATTGGGATTGAACTACCCAGCTTAAGCGATACCATCGCACGGCATGGGCTTGATGCACGCAAGGCGCTTGGTCAGCATTTCCTGCTTGATCCAAGTATTTGCGCGCGTATTGCCGCCTCAGCCGGTGATCTGGCGGGGCGCCATGTGCTGGAAGTGGGGCCGGGACCGGGCGGGCTGACGCGTGCGCTATTGGCAAGCCCCGCCGCATCGGTGCTGGCGGTGGAACTTGATGCGCGTGCCGTGATCGCGCTGCAGGAATTGGTGGCCGCCTATCCCGCGCGGCTGCGCGTGCTGGAAGCCGATGCGCTTGGCGTTCACCCGGCCGAGGCTTTGCCCGCGCCGCGGCGCATCATCGCCAATTTGCCCTATAATGTTGCAAGCCCCTTGCTG
Organism: Roseomonas sp.; assembly: GCA_020249415.1. Taxonomy (GTDB): domain Bacteria; phylum Pseudomonadota; class Alphaproteobacteria; order Acetobacterales; family Acetobacteraceae; genus Neoroseomonas. The sequence goes on from JADCFR010000287.1 coordinate 4,935, forward strand.
GTGCGCTGGCTGCGCAGCGCGGCGGCGCTGGAGGGCATGACGCTGATGTTCCAGCTTGAAGTGGCGGAACGCATCACCGCCGCCCCCGCAACACCCGCCTATGGGCGCTTGGCAGTGCTGGCGCAGTGGCGTTGCCGTTGCGATTTACTGTTGCGCCTGCCGCCAGGTGCCTTCAGCCCACCGCCCAAGGTTTGGTCCGCCGTGGTGGGGTTTGTGCCCCATGCGGAAGACCCGCCGCCCGCGTTGTTCGCTGCCATGGAAAAACTCACCGCCGCCGCCTTTGGGCAAAGGCGCAAAATGCTGCGCGGCGCCCTGAAGGCGCTTGGGGGCGCTGAAACCCTGTTGGATCAGGCGGGCATCGCCGGGGATCGGCGCGGGGAAACCCTGACCGTTGCGGAATTCGACCGGCTGGCGCGGGTATTGGCGGGCCGCAACTAGACCCAGCGCCTGACGCGCTTGCGATAGCCGTCATAAGCCGCGCCGAAACGCGTACTGAGGTAGGCTTCCTCCTTCACCACCACCAGCCGATCCAGGGCCAGATGGCAGGCCAGCACGGCAAGCCAGCCCCATAAATCACCCCAGCGCAGCGCGAAGCCTAGCACCACCACCAGAAAGCCAAGGTAGATCGGGTTGCGGCTGAAGCGGAACGGCCCAGTGGTCACCATGGCGGCATCGGGCCTATCCGGCCTTGGGTCATTGCCGGCCTGCACCAGCGCCAGCAGCGCCCAGCCGATCAGCGCGACACCCAGAAAAATCACCAGCACGCCGTAATCGGGCAAGGGCGGGCCGAGCCGCACCGGAAAGAAAAGATGCGCGAACCAGGCCACCGCCAAGACGCCGCCGACCAGGACGGGCGGCGGCAGGCGTACGCCAGGGCCGTGATCAGCTTCGGTCATGGCTTATCCTCCGGCAATTTCATCCAGGGGGGCGGTTGCGGTGACAGGCGCGCTTCGCCCGCCATCAGCGCCCCCTTATCCAGCCATTCCAACCGGAGCAGCGCCAGGCCCTGCGCGCCCTGGCTGGAGCGCATTTCCCCGGCCTCGGCGCCATCCGCTGTCAAAATCGGGGCGCCGCGCTCAGGCGCTGGGCCGTCAATCGCGACCGGCACCAGCCGGCGCTTGAGCAGGCCGCGATACCGCGTCCGCGCGGTCAGTTCCTGGCCCATATAGCAGCCCTTGGTCCAGGAAATGCCGTGCAGCTCATCGAAGCCGCCTTCCAGCAGCACGGATTTCTCGGCGTCCATATCCTTGGACCCATCAGGCAGGCCAAGGGCAAGGCGATGCGCCGCATAATCCGCGGGGCTGGCATTGGGGGGCAGGATTGTGCCCGCCAGCACCCGCCAGCCCGCTTCCGGCAGGCGCGGGTCGCGCGCGACCAGCCCTTCAGGGGGCACTCCTTCGCCCCAAGCCGCATGCACCCGCCACGCCGCCGAGGCATCGCGCAGCGCCACCTTGGCGCGCAGCTTGAACCGAGAAAGGCGCGTGATCAGCATGGCAAGCTGCGCCGCTTCCACATCCAGCAGCAGCGCCTCAGGCGTCGCGATCACAAAGAAATCCGCGAGCCACTTGCCCTGCGGCGTCAGCAGCGCGGCCCAGACCGCCTGATCCACCCGCGCCTTGGTCACATCATTGGAAACCAACCCCTGCAGGAAGGCGACACGGTCCTCCCCCGAGATTTCCAGAACGGCACGATCCGGCAGCAGCGCGATTTTCATGCCCTAAACCTGTGTCGGCCAGGGCGCGGCTGCAACCTCCCCCTCCGGCGCGGGAAGTGGTAAGGGCGCCGGGTGCGCATTCTTTTCATCTCCTCCACCCGCATTGGCGATGCGGTGCTGTCCACGGGCCTGCTTGATCACCTGATGCGGGCGCATCCGGAAGCGCGCTTCACCATTGTCTGCGGGCGGGTGGCGGAAGGCGTGTTCCGCCGCATGCCGCGGCTTGAACGCCTGATTGCCGTGGAAAAGCGCCGCTATTCGCTGCATTGGCTGGAAATCTGGGGTGCCCTGGCCTTCACGCGCTGGGATTTGGTGGTGGATTTGCGCGCCTCCGCCATTGCCTGGCTGCTTTGGACGCGCGCGCGCAAAATCATCCAGGGCGGGCGTCGGCCCGGGCATCGGCTGGCGCATCTGGCCGCACTTTTAGGCGTGACCCCTCCGCCGCTGCCGGTGATCTGGACCGCGCCGGAAGATAACGCCCGCGCCGCTGCGCTGCTGCCGGCAGAGCGCCCTTGGCTGGTGCTGGGGCCGACCGCCAATTGGCACCGCAAGGTCTGGCCGGTGGAACGCTTCGTCGAACTCGCCTTCAGCCTCACCGCGCCGGGCGGTAGCCTGCCAGGTGCCGGGATTGCCATTCTGGGCGGGCCGGGGGATCAGGA
>JADCFR010000288.1 GCA_020249415.1 Roseomonas sp.
CTTTTAGCGCCGCATAGCCAAGCGCCGCCGTGATGAATGCCGCCCTTGGATGGAACATGAATAGCAGCGCACCGCCCAGCACCGCGCCGATCAGGGCATGCGCCATTTGCCCTGCGGCCCAGGTAAACCAATCATTAAGCTGTGCGGATGGCCGCGCCAATTCGGCCAAGATCAGGCGCAGCTTTCTAAGCATGGCTAGGCCGAAATCGCAGCGGCAGCGATGAACATTTCATCAATCTGCGCTTCGGTTAGATTGAATTGCGTGCCAATCGCGGCAATCAGCGCGGAATCGCGCGGGAAGATTGTGGTGTATTCCCAAGCCTGCCACGGGACACCGCCCATGGCGCGCAAGGCGTCATCAACATCGTCGAACATGGTTCGGCCTTCGGCGCTTCCAGGCATGCTCAACAGTAAGGCGCGCGCTTGGAAATTTGTTACTTGCCTAACGCCGGTGGATGGCTCGGTATTCGATGGAATGATTTCAATGGCACTCATGCCGCCCGCGGATGCAATCGCTTCAACTAGAGGATGTTCGGATGGACGAGGAATACCAATACTGAATTTGTGAGATTCAATTGCATCCAGATACGCTGTCACCCGATTTTCCAGCGTATTCCCGAAAGCATCAATGGCCGCTTGCGGGATTTGCAGGCGCGGCGCGGTATTGTTTTCTGTCATGGTTATGCTCCTGCGAATAAGGCATAAGCGGCCATCATGGCCGGCGGCATGTTTGCCGCTGCGCCGCCCGCGAAATCATTGATGGTGACTGTAGCATTGTTGATGGTGATACCGGTCGTCGCGGCCTGAGTATTTTCGCCGCGAAAGATAAATGGGTTCACCAGGTCAACGCCGCCATTCGCCCCGCCGCCATAGCTGCCGTCACCGCCTGTGCGCACCGCATGCACATGGCCCGGATCATTAATGCCGTGGTTGTGTGCCGTTGATGTATGGCCGTGCGTGCCAATCCGTTCATCACCGCCAGCCGCGCCTAGCGTCGCGCCCGCAATTCCAGAAACTCCGCTGGTAATTCGGTTTGCTGCGGTTCCACCAAGATTGTCGAGCGCAAACAAGCCGCGCCCTCGAATGTCTGGCGTTCCAAATGTAGTGCTGCCATCTCCGGCGCCATAAGTGGTACCAAGGGCGCCAAAAAGCGCGGAATAGCTTGAGCGAGATAGATTTTGACCATTAGGCCAGACGCAAAGCGGCGGCAGGGTACCAGCAGCAAGCGGCACATATTCTCCAACCATGCGACCAAAGCCGTGAATCATAGCTGTCCATGCGGAACCGTTTCTCAATACTTCTGCCGTCATGCCTGCCGGTAAAACAAGGACACTTAGACCATTGATGGTTTCTGCCGCGTTCGGATCAATTGTCAGCGCCGCCGTACCGGCATTGCGAATTAGCCACCCAGAACCAAGCGGCGCAGATGCCACCGCCGGCAAATTCAACGTGGCAGCGCTGGCACCGGTGAACACCACCGTATTGCCCAGATCGGCCAGTGCCAACGTCGCCGTGGCAGTAATGCTGACCACTTCACGCGCCGCCGGATCGAACACTGCGAACACGTCTTTGGTGCCCGCTGGCAGCGTCACCAAGGCGCCGGAATTGCTGGAAGCCAATACCGTCGCGCGCGTCAGGCTGCCAGGCGAACCGCCGTCGAAATCTCCCAAGCCAATCTCAAAGCCGGTTGACCATGAGATCGCATACATGATGCGCCGCGATGAAGCGCCGAAGGCGGCGGCGAAGCCGCGCGCATTGCTGGCAGCGGCATTCAGCGCAAGCGTTCCGGTGCCGGATGTATCGGTGCTTTGCTTTGCGCGATAGGCAGGAATTGGCATTGTTCAATCCTTAAATGGTGGCCCTGGCGAGCAGGGCTTCATTCTGCGCCGTCAAGCGCCGCAATTCCGTCAAGAGGCTGTTTAGCACAGTCGTTTGAGCTTGTCCCGTGCCAATCACGGCCAATTCCAGCCGATCAGCGCCAGACACCTGGGCTTCCAGCAGGGCGCCAAGATTGGCCGGGTCGCTGCCCGGCGCGGCGGTGTTCAGCGTGCGCGCCACATCCGCGACCAGCTCAGCGAAGGAACCAGACACGCCAAGGAACTCCTTGGCGATGGGCAGCGCAATCTGTGCCACGCGGGCAAACTCCGCCAATTCTTCCGGCGTGGCGCCGTCCAGCAAAGGCCGCTGCGCCGCTGATAGGCTAGACAGCGCCGCACCATAGCGCGCTTCCAGCGGCAGGCCGCCCAAATCGCCCATGGTCAGGCTTTCCAGCAAGCCCTGCGTAATGCCACGCATCTGGTTATTGAATTGGCGCATCACTGCCAGGCGTTCATCGGCAATGGTCTGTTCCAGCGTCACCACGCGGCGGCGATATTCATCGCCGGTGCGATCAAGCCCAAGATTGAAAAGCTGGTCGCCAAAGGCGCGTAATTCCGCTTCCGCCCGTAGATCAAATTGCGTCAGGGTCGCGCCGCGCGTATCGCCGCCAAGCGTCATGCGGCGCGCGGCAATCGTGCGGTCTATGATATCCAGATCGCGCGCGCGGTCGGCTTCCAACTTGGCGATGCGTTCGGCCCGCTGATCCGCCAAGGCGCTTTCGGAAAGGCCGAGTTCCTGCGCCTTTTTCGTGGCATCATCGTAAGCCTTGGTGAGCGCATCCATCGCGGCGGTGAATGCGCTTGTGCCCTCTGCCGCGCGAGTAAGCGGATCATAAATTTGCGTGACGAAATCAGCAGCGGCGAAGGCTTGTTCTAAGGTGGAAGATTGCCGCCCTGCCAATGTGGCGAAGGCGGTCATCTGGTTTGCACTACCGCCGCGAAGCTGCGCGATGAACGCCGCCTGCTGCAATTCACGCGGGGAACCAGATGCTGCGCCAAAGCCAATAGCGGCTTGCCCTGGGGCGGCGAAACTCAGACCGCGCGCGGAAATCTGCTGGTTAATCGCGTCAAGCTGGCGCTGCACTTCGGCCACTGCGCCGCCCTGGTCCCAGCGC
>JADCFR010000289.1 GCA_020249415.1 Roseomonas sp.
CGCACCGCGCGGGCGAAGGGCCTGTCGCGGCTTTCCATTCTGGTGAAGCATGGGTTTCGCAATGCGGCCATTCCGGTGGTCGCCATCGCCGCCGTGCAGCTTGGCTTCATGCTGGGGGGTTCGATTGTGATCGAAACCGTCTTTGCGCTGCATGGCGTTGGCTATCTGGCGTGGGAGAGCATCAGCAAGAACGACTTCCCCGTGGTGCAGGCGGTCGTGCTGGTGCTGGCGCTGATCTATATTGGCTTGACGCTATTATCCGATTTGCTGAATGCCGTGCTCGATCCGCGCCTGAGGTCTGCATGAGTGCGGCATTGCAACCGGCCGGCGCCAGCAATCGGCGGCGCATCTGGCGCAATGCGGGCGCGATTTTGGGTGTGGGCATTGTCGGCTTCGTCACCTTTGTTGCGATTTTCGCGCCTTGGTTGGCGCCCTATGATCCCTTCACCATTGATCTTGGCAGGCGCGTGATCCCGCCCATGTGGATGGAAGGCGGCACGTCGGCCAATATCCTCGGCACGGATCAATTGGGGCGCGATTACCTGTCGCGGCTGATCTATGGCGCGCGGGTTTCCATGATCATTGGTGTCGCGACCATCATCACCTCTGGCATTATTGGCACTTTCCTGGGCGTCATGGGCGGCTTCTATGGTGGGCGCGTTGATGATGCGGTGGTCTTTGCCATCACCGCGCGGCTTTCCATTCCTGTGGTGCTGGTGGCCTTGGCTGTGGCTGGGTTTTCGGGGGGCGCCAGCTTCACCATGGTAATCCTGGTGTTAGGGCTATTACTCTGGGATCGTTTTGCCGTTGTGGCGCGGTCCACCACCATGCAAATTCGCAATCTGGATTATGTGGCGGCGGCGCGTTGTGCGGGCTGTTCGCCGATGACCGTGCTGTTCAAGGAAGTGCTGCCCAATATCGCGACCCATCTCGCCGTGGTCGCCACGCTTGAAATGGCGCTCGCCATTCTGCTGGAAGCCGCACTTTCCTTCCTAGGTCTTGGCGTGCCACCGCCCGAACCCTCCTGGGGGCTGATGATTTCTGAAGCCAAGGAATACATGTTTTTCAGCCCCTGGATCATCATGATCCCCGGCATTGCGCTGTTCATCCTTGTGCTGGGTGTCAATCTTCTGGGCGATGCTTTGCGCGACATGCTGGGCACGGATCTTTCCCGATGAGCGCGCTGCTGGACATTGAAGATCTGCGCGTGACCTTCGGCAGCACCGCAGCGGTTCGCGGCATTGCCCTGAAGGTTGAAAAGGGCGAGACCCATTGCCTGGTCGGTGAAAGCGGCTGCGGCAAATCCGTCACATCACTTGCGGTGATGGGGCTGCTTGCCAAGGGCGGCAAGCGCGAAGCGGCGCGGCTTTCCTTTGCCGGTGATGATATTCGCGATTACGATGAAAAGCAGATGTCGCGCCTGCGCGGTGACCGCATGGCAATGATTTTCCAGGAACCCATGACCAGCCTGAACCCAGCCTATACGGTGGGTTCGCAAATGACCGAGGTGTTGCGCCGCCATCGCGGCACGCCGCGCGCGCAAGCCGTGGACCGCGCCGTGGAATTGCTGACGCGGGTTGGCATTACCGCCCCCGGCCTCAGGCTTGGGCAATTTCCACATCAGCTTTCAGGCGGGCTTCGTCAGCGTGTCATGATTGCCATGGCGCTGATGTGCGATCCGGAATTGCTGATTGCCGATGAACCGACCACCGCGCTTGATGTGACAGTGCAGGCGCAAATCCTGCGCCTACTGGCCGAACTGCAAAAGGATCTTGGCCTTGGCATTCTGCTGATCACGCATGATCTTGGCATTGTGGCCCGCGTCGCGGATCGCGTTTCCGTCATGTATGCCGGCGAAGTGGTGGAAAGCGCGCCAACGGCCGAGTTGTTTCGTGCACCGCGCCACCCCTATACGCGCGGCCTGCTTTCCTGCGTGCCGGTGCCGGGCAAGGTAAAGCGCGATGAACCGCTGGGCTCCATCCCCGGTGTGGTGCCGCGCATTCCACCAGGCTTTACCGGCTGCGCCTTTCGAGACCGTTGCAGCTTTGCCGAAGCCACCTGTGCCGGTACCATTCCGCGCCGCAATGTTGGCCCCGCGCATGAGATGCTCTGCATCCTGCCGGAAGGGGCCGGCGCATGAGCACACCCGCGATTGAAGTGCGCGGCCTGAAGCGCGAATTCCGTGCAAGCCAGGGGCTTTTCGCGCCGCCGCGCCGTGTGGTGGCCGTTGATGATGTGAGCTTTTCTGTCCCCGCCGGCAGCGTGCTTGGCGTGGTGGGTGAAAGCGGCTGCGGCAAGACGACACTCGCGCGCATGATCCTCGGCCTATTGGAGCCAAGCGGCGGTGAGGTTTTGGTCGATGGCAAGCGGCTGGAAGGCATGGATCGTCGCGCGCGCGCCAGGCTGATCCAGCCCGTATTCCAGGACCCGTTTTCCTCGCTCAATCCGCGCCGGAGGGTGCGCGATATCATCGCCATGCCGCTGGTCGCGCAGGGCAATGTGACAACCTCGGAAATGGACCGCCGCGTTGCCGAAAGCCTGGAACGTGTGGGGCTTTCCACCGAACAAGGCACGCGCTTCCCATCACAATTATCGGGCGGGCAGCGCCAACGTGTCGCGATTGCGCGCGCCCTGGTGCTGCGCCCGCGCATCGTTGTTTGCGATGAGCCAACCAGCGCTTTGGATGTTTCGGTGCAGGCGCAAATCCTCAATCTACTGGCGGAATTGCGGCGCGACCTTGGGCTGACCTATTTGTTCATCAGCCATAATCTTGCGGTGGTGGAACATGTCGCGAGTGAAGTCGCTGTCATGTATCTGGGCCGTATCGTGGAAAAGCGCGAAAGTGAGGCGCTGTTCCGTGATCCGCGCCACCCCTATACGCGGGCGCTATTGGATAGCGTGCTGACGCCTGAACCGGGGCTTGGCGTGCCGGATGTTGGGCTTGGCGATATCATGCCCGACCCCGCGAATATCCCGCCCGGCTGCCGCTTTCATCCCCGCTGCCCGGCCTGTTTTGCGCCCTGTACTGCGACAGCGCCGCGCATGACCAGCCTGGAAGATGGGCTGGTGGAATGCCATTTGGCGGGTTGAACGCGAAATAAAAAAACCCCGCCCGGCATGACCGAGCGGGGCTTAGCGGGAATGCGCTTCCCCTTACTTCCACTTCGACAAATAGAAGCGCGGCAGCTCATCCGCATAGGCCTTGAATTCCAATTGCCGCTGGAAGGCATAGGTGCTGACGTAGGTGTGCAGCGGCACGAAATAGGCTTGCTCAGTAATGCGCTTGATCGCCGCGTCATAGGCACGCTTACGCACCGCCTCATCGGAGGAACTGCCGCCCTGATTTACCAAGTCAATCACCTGCTGATCGCGCGCGTAATCCTCATTCCCGCCCGCGAACCATTGCGGCAGGAAGGCCGAGACGTCATTGATCGAAAAACTACCCCAGCTTCCCATGGCGAGCGTCAATTCGCCGCGCTGTGAGCGTTGGATCTGCGCCGCCACCTGCATCAGGTTCAGGCGCGCACGAATGCCAACCGCTTGCAGGTAATTCTGCACCGCTTCCGACCATTGCCGTGGCTGGACATAGGAAGTGAGCTCGACGTCAAAGCCATTCGGGAAGCCCGCCTCGGCCAGCAATTGCCGCGCTTTGGCCGGGTTGTATTCATACTGTACGGCAACATCGCCATTGCAGCCGAATTGCGATGGGTAGCAGGGCGCAGGTGGCACGCGCGAACCGCCGGTGACCAGCTTTTCCGCCATGGCTTGCCGGTCAATGGCATGGAAGATTGCCTGTCGCACCTTAAGGTGCGTCATAGGATTGCCCGCGCCAGTTCGCCCCGCCGCATCCATGCCAAGATAGCCGACGCGCATGGATTCCTGTTGTACCGCCTGCAGGAAGGGCAAGCGATTCACGTTGGCGATATTGTCTGGATTCATGTTCCAGATCCAATCCACGCGCTGCGCCAGCAATTCGGTCAATTCGGTGGCGGCATCGGAAAGATAGCGCGCGGTAATGCGCTGAATGGCCGGCCGCCCCTTGGGGCCACCCTGGTAATAGCCATCGAAGCGTTCGTATTCGACCCCGTTCGAAACATCCACCTTCGTAAAACGATACGGTCCGGTGCTGATCGGCATACGGGAAAAACCATCCGGCCCCACACGTTCGCGGTAAGCCTTGGGCCAGATCGGTGTGACCATCGCCAAATAATCCAGCGCGGCAGGGTTGGGGCGCTTCATCTTGATGCGCACCGTATTGGCATCGAGCTTCTCCGCGCCCTCGATCCAGGAATAATTCCCGGGCGTGGAAAGCCGCCCGCCCAATTCGGCGATGCCGTTCATGGTATAGACAACATCATCGGCGCCGAAATCGCTGCCATCATGGAACTTCACGCCTGGGCGGATCTTGAAATCAATCGCGTTATTGCCCTGCCAGGCCCATTCGGTCGCCAGTGCGGGGACATTGCGGAAAGTGTCGGGATCACGATGCACCAGCCCATCCATGGCTTGGTGCGCAATGATGATGCCGGTGCGCTGGCTGTTGAAATAGGGGTCGATATTTGGCACGGCGTCGCGGAAGGCGACGCGCAGTGTATTGGCGCTGCGCTGCGCCATCACCGGCCCGGCGCCAATGCCGGTTAGTGCCAACCCGCCGGCGGCAGCGGCCACACCCTGCCCCAGGCCTCGTCTGCTGATCTTCATCTCAATTTCTCCCTGCTGATAAGGACAAGACTAGAGATAAGGGCGGGGCGCCGGCAAGCGCCCCGTGCCATCAATCCACCGTGGCGCCGGAAACCCGCACCACCTCAGCCCATTTGGTGATCTCACTCCGGATGAAGGCCTCAAAAGCCTCGGGGCTGGTGCCGCCGGCTGGCGTCAGCGCAGGCGGTGCGCCGCCAAGCTCCGCAATACGCGCGATATAGCCAGGGTCGCGCGTAATCGCATCAATCTCCGCCCCCAGCCTTTCAATGATCGGGCGAGGGGTGCGGGCTGGCGCCTGTACGCCGAACCAGGCGGTCGCTTCAAAATCACGAATGCCCGCTTCCGCGAGTGTCGGCACATCCGGCAGCGCTGATGTCCGTACATTGCTGGTCACGGCCAAGGCGCGCAGCCGCCCATCGCGAATATGGCCAATGCAGCTTGGCATATTGTCGCACCCGGATTCGAGCCGCCCTGCCACAACCTCCACCAGCATCGGCCCTGCACCGCGGAAGGGCACATGCATGATATCCGTGCCGCTGCGCAGCTTGAACATTTCCATGGTCATATGCGGCGAACCGCCAGACCCGCTGCTGCCGTAATTGAGCCTGCCCGGATTGGCCTTGGCACCGGCGATCAGGTCGCTCACGCTGCGATAGGGCGAATTGGCCGGGACGAAAACCACATTCGGCACCCGGATCGCGAGGCCGACGGCGGCCAAATCCTCGGGCTTGAAGGTCATGCGCGCACCCCAGAGCGAGTAATTGATCGCTGCGGTGGAGATGGTGCACATCACCAGCGTATAGCCATCCGGTTCCGACCGGGCGACCATTTCGGCGCCCAGATTCCCCGTGGCGCCGGCACGGTTTTCGACAATGACGGGTTGCCCAAGCCGCGCGGCCAGGCGTTCCGCCAGGATACGCCCGGAGATATCAGTGGTGCCGGCGGGCGGGAAGGGGATCACCAGCCGCACGGGGCGCGTCGGGAAGGCCTGGGCGCGGGCAATGCCAGGCGCGTACAGCGCGCCGGCCATGCCGGCCAGGATGATGCGGCGGCCCAGCAGGGCGTTGTTCTTGGTCATGTTCTGTTCCTCATTCCACACGAATATCGGCTTGGCGTACCACATCGGCCCAGCGCGTCACTTCGGCGCGCATGAAGGCGGCGAAGCTTTCCGGGCTGGAACCGCCATCGGGTGTCAGGCGCGGCGGATCCGCACCAAAAGCCGCGATGCGGGCGCGGAAATCGGCATCCTTGCCGATCGCGTCCAATTCTGCACCCAGCCGGGCAATGATCGGGGCCGGGGTGGCGCCCGGCGCCAGCACGCCGAACCAGGCGGTCGCCTCAAAACCCGGCATGCCCTGTTCGGCAACCGTCGGCACATCCGGCAGCACGGCGCTGCGCTGCGCCCCGGTGACGCCAATGGCGCGGATTTTTCCATCACGGATGAAAGCGAGCGCGGAGGGGATATTGTCCATGCCAAGTTCAATCCGTTCCGCGACCATTTCGGTCAGCATGGGGGCAGAGCCGCGGAAGGGCACATGGGTGATCTGAATACCCTGGGCGAGGCGAATCTGCTCAATCACCACATGGGGGGAAGTGGCGATGCCGGCTGTGCCGTAATTCAGCCCACCGGGCTTGGCCTTCGCCTCCCGCGTCATGTCGGCAAGCGTGCGGATAGGCATGCGATTGTCCGCCATCAGCACATTCGGCACGCGGCACATCAGGCCAACCGCGGCCAGATCCTCGGGCTTGAAAGGCATGCGATTGCCGAAAACGGCGAAATTGATCGCCCCGGTGCCGATGGTGGTCAGCAGCAGCGTATGGCCATCGGGTTCCGACCGCGCGACGAATTCACCGCCGACATTGCCCGAAGCGCCGGGGCGGTTATCCACCACCACCTGCTGATTGAGCCGGGCGGAAAGACGCTCGGCGGTCAGTCGCCCAACCAGATCCGTGGTGCCGGCGGGGGTGAAGGGGATGACCAGGCGGATGGGCCGGTTGGAAAGCCCCTGCGCCAGGGCGGGCAGGGGCAGGGCGGCGCCGAGCGATAGCGCGCCCAGGCTGCGGCGGGTGATCATGGTTTTGCCTCCCGGAAATTCCATTGAGGGTCAAAGTGGCCCGTGAACCACGCCAGATCAACCCATTTCCACCCCGGTTTTGGCTTCCCCGATTCGCCCCCTATGATGCAGGCGTTTCATGGGCGGCGGGGGCGATGGCGTTTTTGCGGCTTTACGGAAGGGTGCTCAGGCTGCTCGCAGCAGATCGCGCTATCGCGATGGGGCTTGCCTTGGCGGCGCTTGCCATTGCTGGGCTGCAATTCCTGGAGCCGGTGTTGTTCGGGCGGGTGATTGATCTGCTTGCGCGGTCGGATCGCATGCAGGAAACGGCGGTTTGGGCGGAAGCACTTTCGCTACTGATTCTCTGGGCGGCCATCGGGCTTTCGGCCATTGGGGCCAATGTCACCGTGGCGCTGTTCGCGGACCGCATGGCGCATCGCAATCGCCTCAAGGTCATGCATGATTATTTCCAGCATGTGCTGTCCCTGCCGCTATCCTTCCATGGGGATACGCAATCGGGCCGGCTGATGAAAATCATGCTGGTGGGCGCCGATAACCTGTTCGGGCTTTGGCTGTCCTTTTTCCGTGAGCATCTGACAACCTTCATCTCTGCCATAGTGCTGCTGCCATTGACGCTTATTCTAAATTGGCGGCTCGGGCTTCTGCTGATGGCTCTTGTGGTGATTTTCGGCGGCCTCGCCGCCTTTGTCATTCGCCGTACGGAAAGCGCGCAGCGTCAGGTGGAATCGCTACACACCCAATTGGCCGGCAGCGCGCAGGATGCGCTTTCCAATGTGATGGTGGTGCAATCCTTCACGCGCCTTTCCAATGAGGCGCGGCTTTTCAGCGACATCATCCGGCAGGTGATCACGCATCAATTCCCGGTGCTGAATTGGTGGGCGGTGGTTTCTGTGATGACCTCGGCCGCCTCCACAATCTGCGTCATTCTGATCTTTGTCTTGGGCACCTGGCTGCATCTGCGCGGGCAGGCGACAGTGGGGGAGATTGTTTCCTTCATGGGTTTCGCCACGATGCTGATCGGCAAGCTGGAAGGGGCGGTGGGCTTTGCCTCTCGGCTGGTGCTGCTGATGCCCTCATTATCCGAGCTTTTCGCGGTCTTGGATGCGCGCACCACGGTGCCGGAAAAGCCCAATGCCTTGGATATTCCACGCGCGAAGGGTGAGGTCGCGTTTGACGATGTGGGCTTCGCCTATCCCGGCGGGCCGCCGATTTTCAGCCATGTGAATTTCGCCGCCGCGCCGGGCAAGACCATTGCGCTGGTGGGGCCAACCGGCGCGGGCAAATCCACCGCCATGGCGCTGTTGCAGCGGCTATGGGACCCGAGGGAAGGGCGCGTCACGCTGGATGGGCATGATTTGCGCGATATCTCACTTGAAAGCCTGCGGCGTAATATCGGCGTGGTGTTCCAGGAAAGCATGTTGTTCAACCGCACCATTCGCGAAAACGTCATGGTGGGCCGCCCCAATGCCACGCAGGAAGAATTGGAACAGGCCTGCCGGCTCGCGGAAGCGCATGATTTCATCCAGCGCCAACCCCATGGCTATGACACGATGATCGGCGAACGCGGGAGCTCCCTTTCCGGCGGGCAGCGCCAGCGGCTTGCGATTGCGCGCGCGCTACTGAAAGACCCGCCCGTGCTGATTCTGGATGAGGCGACCAGCGCGCTTGATGCCGCGACCGAAGCCCGCGTGCAAAAGGCGCTCGCGGCGCTGATGGCCGGGCGCACCACCTTCATCATCGCACACCGGCTATCCACCGTGCGCGATGCGAATGAGATCCTGGTTTTTGCCGGCGGACAGATCGCCGAACGCGGCGGCTTCAAGGAATTGGTGGCGCAAGGCGGGCATTTTGCGGAGCTGGTGAGGACGCAGCTGACCGGTTCCGCCAGCACTTGATCATGATCAAGGCATTTGCCTGATGGCGCGGCAGGATGGGGTGGTCAAATCTGTCCTGGAGGGACCCCATCATGAATCATCGTCATCGCAAGGTATTGCACGCCATCTTCGCCCACCCCGTCAGCGCCAATATTGACCCCAAGGCAGTTGAGGCGGTTTTTGAGGAGCTCGGCGCCGAGGTCGCCCATAACGGCTCAGGCCGGCTGGCGGTGAAGTTGAACGGTCAGGCGCATGCCTTCCACAATAGCCAGCACAGCCTCTCCAAGGATGAGGTAGTGGCCATTCGACATTTTCTGACGCATTCTGGGGTGGATCCGGCGCGCGATTACCCGCTTTGAAAGCCGGGCGGGGGCAGGGCCGGGCAGA
>JADCFR010000029.1 GCA_020249415.1 Roseomonas sp.
AATTCCCAGCTGGCGACTTGTTCAATCGGCAAAATCAACCCGTGGCGGGCGCGAATTTTCTCCCAGATCGGCGCTTTATCCGCCATCCAGCGTGCCATCGAAAGGGTCCTTACCCCACCCGGCGCCACACCGAACAACCCGGCCAGATGGGGCCACATGTCGCACCAGCGGAAGGCATCACCATTCGTGACATTAAAGGCACGGTTGGCCGCGCGCGGTTCGCCGAGCATCCATAAAATCGCCTCAGCCAGCAATCTGGCGTCCGAGACCTCATGCAGCGCCGTGAAGGCGCCGGGCTTGCCGGGAAAGTCGAAGGGCACGCCCAATTCCCGGCAAATCGCGGCATAGGCGCCAAGGGTCGAGACCATGTTGCGCGCCCGGCCAGGTGCGACATCCAGTACGAAATTGGGCCGGCTCGCGGACCAGGACCAGGCTTTGCCGCGCTGGCGTTCGGCCACCATATCCTGCTGATCGTAATAGAAATTGGGCGGCAAATGGCGCGGATCATCCTCCCGCGCCGGGGTACGGAAAGGGCCGATATGCAGCCCATACCATTTGCCGCCATGGATCATGTGCAAATGCTGAAAGCGCGGCAGCGATGCCTCGGCCGCATCCAGCAGATTGCGTAGCATGGTGACATTGCCGGGCACATCCTCAACGCCGGTTTCGCCATGCGGCGCGCGGGACGCATAGACAATATGCGTAATGTCAGGCCGCGCCGCGATGGCGCGCACAAGCGCTGGCCCATCCC
This sequence comes from Roseomonas sp., assembly GCA_020249415.1. Taxonomy (GTDB): domain Bacteria; phylum Pseudomonadota; class Alphaproteobacteria; order Acetobacterales; family Acetobacteraceae; genus Neoroseomonas. The sequence continues at coordinate 752 of JADCFR010000029.1, forward strand.
AAAGATCGGCGGTGATCCAGGGGATGCCCGCGCCCGGATCGCGCCGCGTCAGGCCAATCGGCGTGAAGCCAGGGTCGCGCTGCGTTGCTTCCAGCACGCGGCTGGCGGCAGCGCCGCTGGCGCCGACAATCAGGGTGACGCGGGTATTGGCCATGGGCGTATCCTCCGGATTGGATGAACCCATGGGCGCGGGCGGGATGCAAGCCATACGGCATTCTTGACCTGTGGGCGCATCGCGCCGTATGAATTGTCCATTGGTTGCAAAACCGATCCTCGCGATTTGTCCGGTCTGCTTGCGGCGAGGTTCCGAAAGGGCGTGGGTGGCGACACCCCCGAAAACAAACGCGCTAAAGGGCCGCGGGGTTATCATGCCCCGTTCCCGCTAGGGGCTGGACGCCATCATTGTGTGAGAGGTTCCAGCCGTGTCGAAAAATTCTCGCCCCACCCGCCCCCTTCGCCCCGCGACGCAGCTTGTCCGCGGCGGGCTCATGCGCTCGAACTTCGATGAGTTGGCGGAAGCGATGTATCTGACCTCGGGCTTTGTCTATGACAGCGCAGCCCAGGCGGAGGCGACTTTCGCCGGCACGGAAGTGCATTACCAATATTCGCGCTTCGGCAACCCGACCGTCAGCATGCTGGAAGCGCGGCTCGCGGCCCTGGAAGGGGCGGAGGCCTGCCGCGCCACGGCGACCGGCATGGCGGCGGTGCATTCGGCCATGCTGTCCCATTTGAAGACAGGCGATCGCGTGGTTGCATCCCGCGCGCTGTTTGGGTCTTGCCACTGGATCGTCTCAACCCTGCTGCCGCGTTATGGCGTGGAAACCGAATTCGTGGATGGCAGCGATCTGGCGCAATGGCGCGCGGCCCTCTCGCGCCCCACGACCATGGTGCTGCTGGAAACGCCATCCAACCCCATGCTGGAAATCGTGGACCTGCGCGCCGTCTGTGACCTTGCGCACAAGGCCGGCGCGCTGGTGGTGGTGGATAATGTCTTCGCCACCCCCTTGCTGCAAAAGCCAATGAGCTTCGGCGCGGATATTGTTGTCTATTCCGCCACCAAGCATTTTGATGGCCAGGGCCGCGTTTTGGGCGGCTGCGTGATGGGATCAAAGAAATGGGTGGATGAGGTGTTGCAACCCTTCATCCGCAATACCGGCCCTTCGATCAGCGCCTTCAATGCCTGGGTGATCCTGAAGGGGCTGGAGACCCTGCATCTGCGCATCCCCGCCATGTGCCGCAGCGCTTCCGCCATTGCCGATATGCTGGCCGAACGGGCCGAGGTTGCGCGCGTGCTCTACCCCTTCCGCGCGGATCATCCGCAGCAGAAGCTCGCCATGGCGCAAATGTCCGCCGGCGGCACCTTGGTGAGTTTTGACATCAAGGGCGGCAAGGAAGCCTGTTTCCGCTTCATGGATGCGCTGAAGCTGATTGATATCGCCAATAACCTTGGTGATGCGAAATCCATGGCGACGCACCCGGCCACCACCACGCATATGCGCGTGGGTGCGGAAGAACGCGCCAGGCTTGGCATTACCGATGGCACGGTGCGGCTTTCTGTGGGGCTTGAGGATGTGGCCGATCTGATTGATGATCTGGCCGAGGCGTTGGATGCCGCAGCCTCATGAGGGATGCGGCGTAAAAAAACCTTTACAAATGGCCCAGTTAGGGTTCTGAATGGATTCCGAGGAAGGCTAGAATGACCAAAGGGGATTCATTCGTCGCGACGACGCGTGGGATAAGGGTTGCCGTGCGCGCCTTTTATCTCGCTGAACAATCCATGCCTGAAAGCGCCCAATTCGTTTGGGCCTATCAGGTGGAAATCGCCAATCTGGGGCGGGAGACGGTGCAGCTGATCCGCCGCACCTGGCAGATCACGGATGGCACCGGGCGCACGCAACAGGTGCAAGGTGCGGGCGTGGTGGGGGAACAACCCATCCTGGAACCGGGTGGGCGGTTCGAATATACCTCCGGCACACCGCTCGGCACACCATCGGGCTTTATGCGCGGCGCCTATCACATGGTGGTGCGCGACACCGGTGAGGCATTTGATGTCGCCATCCCGGATTTCAGCCTGGATAGCCCGCATTTGCCTTCAGCGCGGCTGCATTAGAACCTGTCTGATGCGCCTGCGCGCATCAGCCTGTTCGCTCTTTCCAA
>JADCFR010000290.1 GCA_020249415.1 Roseomonas sp.
CGCCCACTTCATCACCACGGCCCGCAATGCGCACGGAAGCAAGCAAGGATTGCACGGCCTGTCGGCTTTCTGGCGCGAAGGCATCCATCAAGGGACGGCCAATAACGCGGCGTGACTGGCGGCCAAAAAGCTGTTCCGCAGCGGGATTGGCTTCCGTCACGCGGCCCGTGGCGCCATCAATGATCAGCGTTGCATCGGCGGAAAGCTGGAATAGCAGGCGATAGCGCGTTTCCGCCTGCCGCAGCTTCGCGTAATCGCGTTCCATGGATTGCTGGGTTTCCAGCAATCTTTGTTGCAGGCGTGATTGCGCGCTGAGGTCGCGGCCAAACACCACGCGCCGATTGCCGCGCTGCAAGGGAACGGCCGCGAAAAGCAGCGGCACGGCTTCGCCACCTTCGGCGACCTGATTGATGTTGCGCCATTGCGCTTCCGCCGGCGCGCCGCTCAACAGCGCTTCAACCTTGGGGCGACTTTCCGTGGTGACGGTCTCTGCCCAGGGGCGCCCAAGCCAGGCCTGATGCCCGCCAAGCGTTTTCGAAAGTTCCTGATTGCTGAAGGCAATATCGCGAATGACGCCCTGTTCATCCACCACCAGCGCCATATCCGCCGCCGCCGAGACCAATGAGGCCGCGGCATCAGCATCCAAATCTCCGAGCGATTTGCGGGGGGCCAGAAAAGTTTTCACGGGAAGGCAGGACCTTTTAACGCGCGGGCCGCCTTTGCGGGGCGGCCCCGGAGGAAATCAAGAGGCGACGTGATGGGTCGCATGGCGGGGCGGCCTAACTCGGCAGCCCCTCACTTCCTCGTCCTTGTAAGGCAAGCAGGGCCTCTGCCTGCAGAATCGCTTCTTCGGCGTCTCGCGCGGTGGCATCGGCGCCAAGGCGCTTGACCAGCAACGGTTCCTGCAGGATCAGAGCGCCACCAACCAGCACGCCAAGATCAGCATTGCGGGAGGCGCGGCGAATATCGTGGATGAACTGCGCAAGGCTTTCGATATGGGTTTCACCGCTGATGGAAAAACCAATCAGCTCGAAATGCTTTTCGGCGACCAGCGCCAACAGGGAATCACTATCCGCGCCAATATCCATCCAGGTATTCCAGCCGGCGCGGCGGAAGAATTGCTCTACGATGGTAAGACCAAGACCATGCTGTTCATCCGGAGCAGGGGCAAGCAGAATGCTGCGGCCCGGCCGATATGCGACAGTCACCGGCGCGAAGCGGGCTTCGAGCGCATGGCAGACGGCATGCAGGGAACGGAGCCCAATCGTGACTTCGGTAAAGTCACAAACATCCTTTTCCCAACAAACCCCCAGAAACCGCGCCGCCGGCGCGAGCAAACCAAGATAAACCTGCGGAAGCGGCAAACCACGTGCGCAAAGCGCTTCAATGAAGGCGAGCGCATTTTCCGTAGTGCCGAGCCTTGCAAGAGTGGCGAAGGTCTCTATTTCAGCCTCGGTTGGCGCAGCAGCGTGCGGCGTGGGCTGATCCTGATGCGCCTCACCAAGCGCACGCCGAGCCATCACGAGTCGAGGAATGACCTCGGTCTCGATCACCCGCTTGAGCGGTATGGCGGTGGCATTGGAATAGCCGCGCCACACCACCTCGGCGGGCCCATCCCTGCGATCGGGGTCTGGGTCTGCCATGTCCGCGCGGGAATATAGCGTGAAACCGTGATCGGCTTCCACATATTCCGTTTGGGCCTGACGCTCCTCATCCGTGGTCGGCTTCATGGTAGACCCCCTTATGCGGGTAGCTTCATCCTGCGGGTTGCTTAATGTCAATCGAAAAATACGTCAATCTTTCTTGACACTCGACCTTAGGCTCCATTAGGCTTCCAGATATCGAAGACTGGGAAGGGGGTCCACATGACCCTGAGCGTCACGGAAAATCAGGGCAAACTGGCTGAAACTGGCCAGCAGCGGTCCTTGATGGGCGACGCCCAAAGCCAGCCCGTTCGACTCGTTCCGGCCCTTGGAGGTGTCAAGTAATGCTGACAGCAGACCGATTCACCGGTTTTTTCAAAGCACTGGACGCCTGCCCCTGGAACGCCGCCACCGGCCGTGCCAGCAAGCGCCATGTCGGCGTCAGGCGGGGGGTGGCGACGCCTCTCTACACCCCAGAAGAGCGCCGGCGGCGGGATGCAACCCCCTGGACCCTGGTGCAAGGCGTACTCGCACCCGTGCAATTCCTGGTCTTTCTGGTGAGCCTTGGGCTGGTGCTGAACTACCTGGCGACCGGCGATGGTTACGTCGCGGCAACGATTTCGATCATCGCGAAAACCGCGATCCTCTATCTGATCATGGTGACGGGTTCGATCTGGGAAAAGGTGGTGTTTGGCCGTTGGTTATTCGCCCCCGCCTTCTTCTGGGAAGATGTTTTCAGCATGTTGGTGCTGGCGCTGCATACGGCCTATCTGCTGGTGCTGGTGCTTGGCATTGGAGATGGCCGCGGGCAGATGATGTTGGCGCTGGCCGCCTATGCTGCGTATATCGTCAATGCCGCGCAATTCCTGCTCAAGCTGCGCGCCGCCCGCCGCGAGGAAACCGGCTGGCGCGGCGGCAATGCAGGCCAGATGACATGACCCATCCCGGCGCTCCACGAGAGCCCGAAGGCATGGCGCCCGGTGCCGGTGGTTGCGCCGATACGCCCATTTTGCGTGAACGTGGTCAGCGCGAGGTTTTTTGTGGCCTGACCGGCATTATCTGGCTGCATCGCAAAATTCAGGACGCGTTCTTTCTGGTGGTGGGCAGCCGCACCTGCGCGCATCTGCTGCAATCCGCTGCCGGTGTCATGATTTTCGCCGAACCGCGATTCGCGACAGCCATCATTGAAGAACGTGATCTGGCCGGGCTTGCGGATGCGAATGAAGAACTGGACCGCGTGGTGACGCGGCTGATCCAGCGCCGCCCGGATATCCGCATGTTGTTCCTGGTGGGGTCCTGCCCATCGGAAGTGATCAAGCTTGATCTTTCCCGCGCTGCACAGCGGCTTTCGCAACGCTTCTCACCCGGCGTGCGCGTGCTGAATTACTCGGGCAGCGGCATTGAGACCACCTTCACCGAAGGTGAGGATGCTTGTTTGGCCGCACTGGTGCCGGAAATGCCGGCGGAGCCGGGCACGGCGCGTTCATTGCTGGTGGTGGGCGCTTTGGCGGAAGTGGTGGAGGATCAATTCATCCGGCTTTTCGCCGCCCTTGGTGTCGGGCCGGTGCGCTTTTTGCCATCACGTCGCGCATCGGAATTGCCGGCAGTGGGTGAGGGCACGCGTTTTCTGTTGGCGCAACCCTTCCTTGCCGGCACCGCGCGTGCCCTGGAAGCGCGCGGCGCGCGGCACATCCCGGCACCCTTTCCCTTGGGCGAGGAGGGCACCACGGCCTGGTTGCGCGCGGCGGCTGAGGTTTGGGGCGTGGGCGAAGAACGCTTCACGCAAGCCACCGCGCAGGGCCGCGAACGCGCCCGGGCCGCACTCGCCAATCATCGCGCCACACTTGATGGCAAAAGCATTTTCTTCTTCCCCGATTCGCAGCTTGAAGTGCCGCTCGCGCGTTTCCTGTCGCGCGAATTGGGCATGAAGCCGATTGAAATCGGCACACCTTATTTGCATCGGCAGCATCTGGCGCATGAATTGGCGTTGCTCCCGGCGGCGGCGAAGCTGGTGGAAGGCCAGCATGTGGATCGGCAATTGGACCGCTGCCGCGAAGCACGGCCGGATATGACCGTGTGCGGTCTTGGCCTTGCAAATCCATTGGAAGCCGAGGGGCTGACCACGAAATGGTCCATTGAACTCGTCTTCTCGCCCATTCAGGGATATGATCAGGCAGGTGATCTTGCGGGGCTTTTTGCGCGGCCTATGGTCCGGCGCGAAAAGCTGATGGTCTAGCCATGCAGCTCGCCGTCTGGACCTATGAAGGGCCGCCGCATGTGGGGGCGATGCGCATCGCAACCGCCATGCAGGCTGTGCATTACGTGCTGCACGCGCCGCAGGGCGATACCTATGCGGATCTTCTCTTCACCATGATCGAAAGGCGCAGCAAGCGCCCGCCGGTGACATGGACCACCTTCCAGGCGCGCGATTTGGGCGGCGATACCGCCGAACTTTTCATGGAAGCGGCGCGTGATGCCTATGCGCGCTTCAAACCCGAAGCCGTATTGGTGGGCGCGTCTTGCACCGCCGAGCTTATTCAGGATGATCCAGGCGGCCTGGCAAAAACCCTTGGCCTGCCCGTGCCTGTTGTGCCGCTGGAATTACCTGCCTATCAGCGCAAGGAAAATTGGGGCGCGGCGGAGACGTTTTATCGCTTGGTGCGCGCCTTTGCCGGCCCGGCGCAAACCCGCGCGCCGCGCGATCCAGCCCGCGCACCGCGTTGCAATATTCTGGGTCCGACAGCGCTTGGCTTTCGGCATCGCGATGATGTTGCGGAAATCACCAAGCTGTTGCGCGGCATGGGCATTGACGTTGTGGTCACGGCGCCGATGGGTGCCTCGCCTTCTGATCTGACGCGCCTGCATGAGGCGGATTTCAATGTCGTGCTTTATCCGGAAATCGCACAGGTCGCGGCGGGGTATTTGCAGCGCCATCTGGGCCAGCCCTTTACGCGCATTGTGCCGATTGGCGTGGGTGCAACGCGGGATTTCATGGCGGAAGTCGCAGCCCTTGCGGGCCTGGCAGCGCCTGATACCGATGGCGGGGATGCGCTGCGCCTGCCCTGGTATGCGCGGTCTGTCGATTCGAATTACCTGACCGGCAAGCGCGTTTTCATTTTTGGCGACGCGACCCACGCCATTGCGGCGGCACGCATTGCGCAGGAAGAACTGGGCTTCGCCGTTGTTGGCCTTGGCACTTACAGCCGTGAATTTGGCCGCGAAATTCGCGCTGCCGCCGAGAAATATGGCTGCGAGGCG
>JADCFR010000291.1 GCA_020249415.1 Roseomonas sp.
CGGGCAGCAGCAACGTGTTGCAGTGGCGCGCGCGCTGGTCTTGGAACCGGCAGTGCTGTTGTTTGATGAACCGCTTTCCAATCTGGACACGCGGCTCCGGCGCAGCATGCGTGAGGAAATCCGCGCCCTGCAACAGCGCCTTGGCCTGACCGTGGTTTATGTCACGCATGACCAATCAGAGGCTCTGGCGGTATCCGACAAGATTGTTGTGATGCGCAATGCCGAAATCGCACAAAGCGGCACGCCAGAGGCGCTTTATGCAAGCCCCGAGAATGTTTTTGTCGCGACCTTCATGGGTGAGGCCAATCATGTGCGCGGCAGCGTCGAAGGCATCACCGGCGATACCGCGCAGGTTGCGCTTGATGCGCTGACGCTCTCTCTGCCCCATCGCGGTCTGGGTACTGGGCCTTGCGATGTGGTGATCCGGCCAGAGGCCATCCGGCTTGCCGATAGCGGCCCTGGCATCGCCGGCCAGATCGCGCGCGCAACCTATATGGGCGCGCATACCGAATATCTGATCGCGACCCCGCTTGGGGAGCTTTTCGCCATTCACCCGGATCGGTTGCAGCGCCGCGCCGCAGGTAGCGCAGTCATGGTCACGCTGGACCCGGAAGGGGTGGTTCTGGTCCGACCATGATGAAAGCCTTGCAGCGCGCGCACAAAGCCGCCACATCGGGAAGCAGTTCAAGTCATCAACATAGGGAGAGCACCATGTTTCGCAAAAGCCTTGGCGCCATCGGCCTTGCCGCAGCGCTTGTTACAGTCGCCGCCAGCGATGCCAACGCGCAAACCGCCTGCGCCTTCCGTGGTTCTTTGGATGAGGCCTATTGCGATGCTGATCGTAATATGGTGGCCGATGTGCCAAGCGATGCGGCGCGGCAGCGAGACCCTTCCACGTTGGTCTTTGCCTATACGCCGGTGGAAGATCCTGCACTTTACGCCACGCAATTCCGCCCGCTGTTGGAATATCTCGGCCAATGCGTGGGCCGCCGCGTGGTTTATTTCCAGGTGACCAGCAATGCCGCGCAGGTTGAAGCCATGCGGTCCGGACGGTTGCATATTGCGGGGTTCTCGACAGGTCCGACCGCCTTTGCCGTGAACCTGGCGGGTGCGGTGCCCTTTGCCATCAAGGGCAATCAGGATGCTTTTGAAAGCTACCGTGTTGTTACTTTGGTGCGCGCCGATAGTCCGTTTCAGAATCTGGCCGATCTGAAGGGCAAGCGCGTTGCGCATACCTCGGCCACGTCCAATTCCGGCAATCTTGCGCCACGCGCTTTCTTTCCGGGTCTTGGGCTGACGCCGGATACGGATTACCGCGTGGTCTATTCCGGCGGGCATGATCGCAGCGTCATGGGCGTGAATGCGGGCGATTATGATGCCGCGCCGGTGGCGTCAGACGTCTTCAACCGCATGGTCGCGCGCGGCCAGGTGCGGCGTGATAATTTCCGCATCATTTGGGAATCGGATCCCTTCCCGACATCCTCCTTCGCGCTTTCGCATGATCTGAAGCCGGAATTGGCTGAGCGTATTCGCAAATGCTTCTTTGATTATCGCTTCCCGGAATCGCTCCGGCGCGATCTGGGCGGCAATGATCGCTTCTGGCCCGCGACCTATTCCGAACATTGGGCGCCGGTACGTGCGGTCGCGGATGCGGTGAATGCGCCCTATAACCGCGCGGCGTTTGATGCGGAAAGCCGGCGTGAATTGGAAGCAGAACAGCGCCGCAATCAGCAGCGCCAGCAACAGCAGCAACAACAGCAGCAAGCGCCGGCACCAGCGCGGCCGCAGTGATGCAAGCGGGCGCGATGCAAGGCCTTGTTATCAAAGGTCTGGTCAAGGAATATGTCCCGGGCAAGCCTGTCTTGCGCGGGATCAACCTGGCTATCGCACCGCAGGGCATCACCGCTGTCATCGGGCCTTCAGGCACGGGAAAGTCAACGCTGCTTCGCTGCATCAATCGGCTGGTGGAGCCCACCGCCGGTGAGATCCTGCTGAATGGACAGGATCTTGTGCCCCTGCGCGGGCGCGGTTTGCGCATGGCGCGCCGGCGCATCGGCATGGTGTTTCAGGAATACAATCTGGTTGAACGCTTGAGCGTCATGGAAAACGTGCTGTCCGGCCGGCTTGGTTATGTCTCGCTCTGGCAGGCATGGATGCGGCGCTATCCGGAGGCAGATATCGCGCGCGCCTTTTCCTTGCTGGATGCCGTTGGTCTGCCGGAACAGGCAACGCGCCGCGCCGATGCGCTTTCCGGCGGGCAGCGCCAGCGCGTGGGCATTGCGCGCGCGCTCATGCAGCAACCAGAATTGCTGCTGGCCGATGAACCCACATCCTCGCTCGACCCGCGCACGGCGGTTGAGATCATGGAGCTGATGACAGGGCTTTCCACCTCGGCCAATGTTCCCTTGGTGGTGAATATCCATAATGTTGATCTGGCGCGGCGTTTCGCGCAGCGCATCATCGGCATGGCGGAGGGTGAGATCGTCTTTGATGGCTCGCCCGAGGATTTGCAGGCGGAACATCTCCGTCAGATCTATGGCGGTGAGGATTGGCTGTGAGCGCAGGCGCACTGCGTCGCCGCGCCTTCCCGCCGAATTGGGGCGCGCGCGCCACGGCGCTTGGCCTGGTTGCCTATGCGATTTATGCGCTCGGCCAATTGGACATCACCTGGGCGCGGCTTGTGATTGGCTTGGGCGAGGCCGGGCGTTTTCTGGCGCGCATGTGGCCGCCCAATTTCTCCCGCGCGGAATTGCTGATTGAAGGCTTGCTGGAAAGCCTGCAAATCGCGGTGATCGCCTCTGCGCTTGGCATTCTGCTTGCGTTGCCGCTTGGGTTGATGGCAGCGCGCAACCTTTCACCTTGGCCGCTCGTGGTCGCGACACGCGGCTTTGTCGCCTTTTGCCGCAGCTTGCACTACGTGATCGTCGCAATCCTCTTCGTGAAGGCAATCGGCTTTGGTGCCCTGGCGGGTGTGGCGGCGCTGACCATCGCTTCCATGGGTTTTATCGCAAAATTATTTGCCGAGGCGATTGAGGAAATTTCCATGAAACAGGTGGAAGCCATTCGCGCGACCGGTGCGGGCTTCGGCGCCGTGCTGATCTATGGCGTTCTGCCGCAAGTTGCATCACGCTTCATTGGCTTTTCGCTGTATCAATTGGACTCAAACCTGCGCAATTCCACACTGGTCGGCATTGTTGGCGCCGGGGGCATTGGCGGCACGCTTTTCGCCGCCTTCAAGCGCTTTGATTATGATTTCGTCGCCGCCATTCTGCTTTCCATCATTGCGCTGATATTTATCGCGGAGCTTATCTCCGGCTGGATCCGGGCTTTGCTTAGATGAATGCCCTGATGCGCGAATGGCAGCGCTTCACGCCATTGGAACGCTTCACGCGCTGGGCGGTCTATTTCTCCCTTGTGCTCGCCTTGGTTTGGGCTGTGCGTGATGTTGAAATCATTCCGGAATTTCTGATTGACGCACCGGAACAGATGCTTGATTTGCTCGCGCGCATGTGGCCGCCTGATTTGGGGCATTACCATCCTGCGGTGCATCACGCGCTGGTGGAAACGCTGCATATCGCCTCACTCGGGACGCTGTTTTCCTTCATCTTCGCCGTACCGCTGGCACTACTTGCGGCGCGCAATATCTGCCCTTATCGCGGGTTGAACGCTTTTGCGCAGCTTCTGTTGGTGACGTCACGCTCCGTCAACTCGCTGGTCTGGGCGTTGATTTTTGTGGCGATCTTCGGCCCCGGCGCGGCCGCCGGCACCTTTGCCATTGCCTTTCGCAGTATCGGCTTTGTGGGCAAACTTTTAGCCGAAGCTTTGGAGGAAATCTCCCCAGGCCCATTGGAAGCGCTGAATGCCACGGGCGCGCCCGCCAGCCATGTGCTGCTGAAGGGCGCCTGGCCGCAAATCGCGCCGGCCTTTTGGGGTGTGGCGCTGTTCCGGTGGGATATCAATATCCGAGAGAGCGCAGTGCTGGGTTTGGTAGGTGCTGGCGGCATTGGTGTGGTGCTGGATGATGCGATCAATTTCTTTCAATGGGATCGCGTGGCGACGATATTGTTGGCGATACTGATTGTAGTAATTTTGGCCGAAGTCATTGTTACCCGCTTGCGGGCAAAACTTATCTAAGGAACCCCCGATCAACCATGCAATAGCGTCGATTTTTTGGGGACGCGGGGATCCCGCTTAGGTTCCCGCCAATGTTGATTGCTTCCCTGCCCATTTTCGGGGCGGAATGGGGTGTCTTTCCCCTCTTTCAGCACATTCTGCCTGTCAGGCGTGACAGTATCGCATCAAAACACGCGCCTTCATATAAAGATTGGCAAGCGCACAGAGAACTTCAAAGCGCATCCTGTTCTTAGCCAGGCCCCGGTAGCGGACATGAGTGAAACCAAAAATCCGCTTGATGATCAGTAGCGGATGCTTGCCCTTCGCCCGCACGCGCGATTTGGTGGCGTTCTTCGCGCGCTCTTCCGCTGACAAGGGGTGCCCACGCGATCCTCTGCGCTGGGTCATGTCCTGCGCAGCGGGGGCAGCAGCCCGGATCGCTTCTGTCTGGCCCTGATAGGCAGTGTCGCCCCAAACCTTCGTCTCGGTTCCATGCAGCAGGCTCGGGACCATCTGACTGTCATGCACATTGGCC
>JADCFR010000292.1 GCA_020249415.1 Roseomonas sp.
GCCACGCAAGGCGCGTTGCTGGCGCTGGCGGCGGCTTGGCAGGGCTATGTCCAGGGTGAGACAGGGCTTTACGTGACGGCGGCGATTGCCTTTGGCGCCAAGGCAGTGCTGATTCCCTTCGCGCTGCATCGGCTGGTGCGGCGCTTCAACCTGCAGCGCGGCGTTGATCCTGCGCTTGGCATTGGCGCTTCGCTGATTGCGGGTGTCGCCTTGGCGGGCTTCGCGCTGCTGGTTGTATTGCCGGCCACCGCCGGCCAGCGCGCCTTGGCGCGGGAAGATTTGGCGCTGGCGCTTTCCGTGGTGCTGCTGGGCGGGCTGATGATGATCACGCGGCGCAATCTGATCAGCCAGGTGATCGGGCTGCTCAGCCTGGAAAACGGCCTGATCCTGGCGGCGGTGGGGGTCGCCGGCATGCCGCTGGTGATGGAACTTTCCACCGCCGCTTTGGTGCTGATGTTGGCGGTGATTGCTGGCGTCTTCGCGCTGCAAATGGGTGAGAGCTTTCAAAGCCTGGACACAGAAAGCCTCGAGCCCCACAGGGGGGAAGGCGAATGATGCCGCTACCCTGGTTCATGGTGTTTTTCCCTTGGGTGGGTGCGTTGGTTCTGTTGGCCTTGCCGAGGCTCCGGGTTGCGGCGGCGGTGAATATCGGCTGTGCGGCCGCCTCCTTCGTATTGGCGCTGGCGCTGTTTACCCTGCCGCATGGCGAACAGGGTTGGACGCGGATTGATGCGCTGAACCTGCCCTTTGTCTTGCTGGCGTCCTTTGTCGCTTTGACCACGGCGATTTTCTCGGCGGCCACGCTCGCGGCAGAAGGTTTCGATCACTGGCGCATCCGTGCCTATCACGGCGCCTTTCAGGTGTTTCTCGGCGCGCAATACCTCGCCCTGCTGTCGGATAATCTTGGCGTGCTGTGGGTCGCGATTGAAATCGCAACCCTCGCCAGCGTGCTGATGGTGGCGGTGCATCGCACACCGGCGGCGATGGAAGCAGCCTGGAAATTCTTCATGCTGTGCGGCTTTGGCATTGCCCTGGCGTTGTTTGGCACCATCCTGCTCTATTCCGCCGCGCAGGCGCTGTTGGCGCCGGAAACCGGCCTGTCCTGGGTGGCGCTGCAGCGCGTGGCAGCGCGGTGTGATGCCGATACGCTGAACCTCGCTTTCGTTTTTCTCCTGGTGGGTTATGGCACCAAGGCCGGCTTGGTGCCGCTGCATTCCTGGCTGCCCGATGCGCATTCGGAAGGCCCGATTGCGATTTCCGCCGTGCTATCGGGGCTTTTGTTGAATGCCGCGATGCTCGCGGTGCTGCGCGCCAAGGCGATTGTCGGCGCGCATCCGGATACGCTGGCGGTTGGGCCTTTGCTGATGGCGCTTGGGCTTGCTTCCGTGCTGCTGGCGTCCCTCGCGCTGTGGCGGCGGCGTGATGCAAGGCGGTTTTTTGGTTGGAGTTCGATTGAACATATGGGCATTGCCGCGTTTGCCTTCGGGGTCGGCGGCCCGGCGGCGACGCTCGCGGGCTTGCTGCATATGATCGGGCATTCCTTGGTGAAAAGCGCCATCTTCTTCGGTATTGGCCGCGCGGCGCAGCAGAAGGGCAGCCAGAAACTCGCGGATATTTCAGGGTTGGTGGCGAGTGATCCCTGGCTCGGCTGGGGGCTTGCCTTGGCGATTGGCGCCATTGCCGGGCTGCCACCGTTTTTGTTGTTCGCGTCTGAATATGCCGTGCTGAATGCCGCCATGGCGGCGCAGCCTTGGCTTGCTGTGGTGCTGGCGCTTGGCCTGGTGGTGGCGATGACGGCGCTGATCCACACGCTGCAAGCGCTTTGTTTCGGTTCTGCAACGACCGATGTGGCACCCGCTGGTCATGGGCTTGCCGTGCTGGTGCCACTTTGGCTGCATTTGGCGGTGGCGTTGCTGCTGGGGCTTGCCATGCCGGCGCTTTTCAGCAGTTTCCTCAAGGCGGCGGCGGGGATGATCGGATGATGGGGCCGGCTTCCAGCCTGATCCGCAGCGGCAATCCGCAAGGTGCCAAGCCTTATGAGCGGTTTTTGCTCTCCCCCACCGCCTGGGGACAATTACCGGCCGCCTTGCGGCAGGAACCCGATTTGGCGCTGCTCGGGCTTTGGGCGGATGCAACGCAGGTGCATGCCTGCTTTTTGCATGAACCAAGCGCGGAAGCGGTGCTGGCTTCAACCCCAGCCGCCGGTTGGAATTACGCAGCACTTTCGCCGGCGCGCCCCGGTGCGGTGCGCTTTGAACGCATGATCCTGGAGTTATGGGGCCATCGCGCGGAAGGCGCGGTTGATCTGCGCCCCTGGTTGGATCACGGGCGCTGGAATTTGCGCCACCCGCTTGCCGCGAAGCCAATTCCCTGCGCGGGAGAAGCACCGCAGCCGGAATTTCTGCCGACCGAGGGTGATGGCATTCACCAAATCCCGGTCGGCCCGATTCATGCCGGTGTGATCGAACCCGGACATTTCCGCTTTTCCGTGCAGGGGGAAGCAATTGTGCGGTTGGAACAGCGGCTTGGCTACAAGCACAAGGGGACGCTTTCGCTGATGTTGGGCACCTCGCCCCGGGCTGCCGTGCGTTATGCGGCGCGGCTTTCGGGCGATACCACGGTGGCGCATTCCTGGGCCTTCTCGGCGGCGGTGGAGGCAGCGCTTGGCGTCACGCCGCCGCCACGCGCGCTGCATCTCCGCGCACTGATGCTGGAATTGGAACGTATCCATAATCATCTCAATGACTGGGGTTTTGTCTGCAATGACGCGGCCTTTGCCTACCCCCATGCGCGTTGCGGGCTGCTGCGCGAAGGCGTGATGCGTGCCATCGCCGCCGCTTTCGGCCATAGGCTGATGATGGACCGCGTTCTGCCGGGCGGTGTCGCACCCGATATCGCACCGCGCGGCGCCGAGGCGATTCTGGCCGCGTTGGCAGCGGTGGAAGCGGAAATCCCAGCGCTGATGCAGATTTATGAGGCGCATGCCAGCCTGCAGGATCGTGTGGTGACCACAGGATGTTTGCGCCCCGATCTGGCACGCGCCTTTGCCGCGGGTGGGCATGTGGGGCGTGCTTCCGGGCGGGCTTTTGATGCGCGCCGCCTGCCGCAAAACCTGCCCTATTCAGTACTTGCCTTCGATGTGCCGGTGCTGGACGCCGGTGATGTGGATGCGCGGGTGCGGATTCGCGTACTCGAACTCAGCCAATCCATCACCCTGGTCCGGGAAATCCTGGCCAGCCTGCCGGCAGGCGAATTGATGGCGCCATTGCCCGTGTGCGCCGGTGAAGGCGCCGCCATGATCGAAGGCTTCCGTGGGGAGTGCCTGCATTGGATTGCGCTTGATGATGGCGGGCTGATCCGCGCGTTGTTCCCGCGCGATCCTTCCTGGTTGCAATGGCCACTTCTGGAAGCAGCGATTGAAGACAATATCGTCGCGGATTTTCCGCTGTGCAATAAATCCTTCAATTGTTCCTATAGCGGGGTGGATTTGTGATGCTGTGGCCAAAGCTCGCCCGCGCGCTTTTCGCGAAACCGCTCACCGATCAAGCGCCGCTGGTACCGCGTGAGACGATTCAGGCGCTCGGCGAAAGGCTTGCCGTCACCAGCCGCGCGCGGCTTGGCCGCAGCCTTGCCATTCGCGAAGTGGATAGCGGTTCCTGCAATGGCTGTGAGTTGGAAGTGAATGCGCTGCAGAATGTCGCCTATGATCTGGAGCGTTTTGGGTTGCGCTTTGTTGCCTCACCAAAACATGCTGATGTCTTGCTGGTAACCGGGCCCGCCTGCCTCAATATGCGTGAAGCCTTGGAACATGCGCTGGCGAGCACGCCGGAACCACGCTGGGTGGTGGCCGTTGGTGATTGCGCCGTGGATGGCGGCGTCTTCAAGGGGTCCTATGCGGTGGAAAACGGCATCGCCGCAGTGCTGCCGGTGGATTTGCTCATCCCCGGCTGCCCGCCCTCGCCCGCGCAGTTGCTGGAAGGGCTGCTTGCCCTGTTGGAAGCGGAATCGGCAAAAAAATAGGGCCGGCCGGTTCTAACCAGCCAGCCCAAAGACCCGCCCGAAGACGGACCAGTTGCGGCGCGGCATGCCGGGAATGAGCCGCGCGACAAATTGAGTGTTACACCCCCCACCTCTCGCCGCCGTGAGCGAAAGCTTAATTTTTATCAAGAATGGCGGGGCCGATTCAGATCAGGCACAGCTCGGCCAAATCGCGCCTTAGCTTGGGCGGCAGCGCATCCAGGCCGCGTGTCGGCGGGCGCGCCTGGTTTACATCCGCCGGCGCTTCCTCCGGCTTCAAATAGCGCCAGCCCTGGAAGGGCTTTACGGGGCGCGCTTCGACCATCACTAAATTCGGGTCCAGCACCAGCGCCGCGCAGGGGGTCTGGTCGTCCCATTCCTCCTCACGGATTTCCAGAATGCGCTGGCGCACGCGCACAAAGCCACCGATCACCCAATAGATCGACCCGCCATTGCAGAGTTCTTCGACGCGCTTCGGGAACATGCGCGTCCAGGCGCGCAAGGGCGGATCTTCCTTGACGCGCAGCGCCTGCAAGGCCGCAAGCGCTGCAACATCCTTGGGACCGACGGAGAGTTTGATGAGGTTCAACACAATTCTTCCATGGCCGGAACCGCCCCGAGTCGGCAAGAGCTTATTAAGTTAAGGCCCGCCAACCGATATCCCGCCGGCAAAACCCGCCAGGCCAATCCAGCTGGTCCACCGCGGCATAGGCTGCATCGCGCGCTTCGCGCAGCGTCTTGCCTGTCGCCGCAATGCCCAGCACGCGGCCACCGGTCGCGATCAGCGCGCCATCCTCACGCCGCGCCGTGCCGGCATGAAATACCTGCACGCCCGGCACCTGGCCCGCCGCTTCCAGGCCACGGATTTCGCTGCCTTTCGCATAGCTGCCGGGGTAGCCCTGCGCCGCCATCACCACCACCATGGCATGCAACGCCTCCCAGCGCAGATCGAAGCGCGCCAATTCGCCATCACAGGCCGCAAGCAAGGCGGGCAGCACATCAGATTTCAGGCGCAGCATCAGCACCTGGCATTCGGGGTCGCCAAAACGCACATTGAATTCGATCAGCTTCGGGCCATCCGCCGTGATCATCAGCCCGGCGAAGAGCACACCTTTGAAGGGCGCACCGCGCCGCGCCATTTCGGCCAGCACCGGGCGGATGATGCGCGCCATGACAGTTTCCTGCAGCGCCTCGGTGAAAATCGGCGGCGGCGAATAGGCGCCCATGCCGCCGGTATTGGGGCCGGTATCGCCATCGCCCACGCGCTTATGGTCCTGCGCGGCACCCAAGGGCAGGGCCGTGGTGCCATCACATAGCGCGAAGAAGCTGATTTCCTCCCCCACCAGGCATTCTTCAATCACCACGGAAGCGCCCGCTGCGCCATGAACACGGTCTTCCATGATATCGGTGATGGCGGCTTCAGCTTCGGCAAGGTTGGCAGCCACCACCACGCCCTTGCCGGCGGCGAGGCCATCCGCCTTCACCACAATCGGCGCGCCCTTTTCACGGATATAGGCGCGCGCGGCGGCGGCATCGGTAAAGCGCGCCCAGGCGGCGGTGGGCGCGCCAGCGGCATCCGCCACTTCCTTGGTGAAACTCTTGCTGCCTTCCAACCGCGCGGCGGCGGCAGAAGGCCCGAAGCATTTCAGCCCAGCGGCCGCGCAGGCATCGGCAAGGCCAAGCGTCAGCGGCGCTTCCGGGCCGACCACCACAAAATCAATCGCCTTGTCCTTGGCGAAGGCGACAAGGGCAGAGATATCCTCGGCGCCGATCGCGACACATTCCGCGACTTCGGCAATGCCGGCATTGCCCGGCGCACAAAACAGCTTGGTCAGCAAGGGCGAAGCCGCCAAGGCCCAGCAGAGCGCATGTTCGCGGCCACCGCCGCCCACCACCAGAACGCGCATCACACCCCTCGCTAATCAGTTCGCGGGGCGTTGATTACGCCTTGCGTTGCACGGCGCCAAGATACCGGTCAGCCAAGCCTGTCGGGGTCAGAATCCAAGGCATAACCGGCGGAGCGCACGGTGCGGATAAGGTCCATCTCATCATCCTGGTTGATCGCCTTGCGCAGGCGGCGGATATGCACATCCACGGTGCGCGGTTCCACATGAATATCGCGGCCCCAAACCGCATCCAGCAATTGCTCGCGCGCAAATACGCGGCCCGGATGTTGCAAGAAAAATTCAAGCAGCCGGTATTCCGTCGGCCCCAGATGCAAGGGTCGCCCGGCGCGTGTCACGCGATGCGCATCCTGATCCATGGCGAGATCGGCATAGGTCAGCGTGCCCTTGGAAGCCACGCGCCCGGACCGGCGCAGCAAGGCGCGGATGCGCGCAATGACATGTTCAATGGCGAAGGGCTTGGCGATGTAATCATCCGCGCCGATATCAAGCGCGCGCACCGCATCCTGATCCTCGGTCCGTGCCGTCACCATGATGATGGGCAGGTCGCGGGTGTCGGCGCGGCGGCGAAGCTGGCGGCAGACCTCAATGCCTGAAAGCGCCGGCAGCATCCAATCGAGCAGCATGACATCCGGCCGCGCCTCTGCGACTCGGAGCAGCGCTTCCTGGCCATCCGCCGCCTCATCCACGCGGAAACCCTGTTTTTCGAGGTTGTAGCGTAGCAGCGTCAAAAGCGGCGCCTCATCCTCCACAATCAGGACGGTCGGCTTGGCAAGGCTGCTGTAGCTGTCGGCCGTGATTGCCATGGCTATTCACCCGGCGCCCGCACCACGGCGAAGGCCGAGGTGTCGCCCTTGGGCCGATCTTCCGGCAGGTTTTCGCCGCGGACGGCGAAATGGATGCGCTCCGCGATATTCGTGGTGTGATCGCCGATGCGTTCCAGGTTTTTGGCGATGAACAGTAAATGCGTGGCGGCGGTGATATTGCGCGGGTCTTCCATCATATGCGTCAGCATTTCGCGGAAGATGCCGTTATAGATTTCATCCACCGGTTCATCGGCACCCCAGACGCGCTCCGCTGCTTCGGCATCGCCTTGCACCAGCGCATCCATCGCTGCCTTCAGGTTTTCCTGCACCAGATGCGCCATGCGTTCAAAACCATTCATGCTGCCAAGCCCGGGAAGTGAGGCCAGCACGATGGACCGTTTCGCCGCATTGGCCGCGTAATCGCCGATTCGTTCCAGATCATTGGAAACCTTCATGCCCGCGATGATCAGGCGCAAATCCGCTGCCATGGGTTGGCGCAGCGCCAGAAGGCGCACGCAAAACGCCTCAATCTCGCGTTCAAGCTGGTCAATCTGCACATCGCGTTGCACGACTTCGCCGGCCAGGTCACTGTCCCGGCGCACCAAGGCGCGGGTAGCATCGGCAACCTGGCGTTCCACAAGGCCACCCATGCGCGCGATCATGTCGCGCAGCTTGCGCAAATCCTCATCATAGCTGCGGACGATATGTTCTGTGGGCATTTGCGTCTCTCCTGCCTGGCTCAGCCAAACCGGCCGGTGATGTATTCTTGCGTCTTGGGGTGCTTGGGCGCGGTGAATAGCTGCGCCGCTGGCGCCACTTCAATCAGCTCGCCCAGATAGAAAAACGCCACCTGATCCGCGCAGCGCGCCGCCTGCTGCATGTTATGGGTGACGATGGCGATGGTGAAATCGCGCTTCAGTTCGTCAATCAGCTCCTCGATCTTCAAGGTGCTGATGGGATCAAGGGCCGAGGTTGGTTCGTCAAACAGGATCACCTCAGGCCGCACGGCGATGGTGCGCGCAATGCACAGCCGCTGCTGCTGGCCGCCGGAAAGGCCGAGCGCGGAACGGTCCAGCCGATCCTTCACCTCATTCCAAATGGCGGCGCGGGTCAGTGCCCATTCGATACGTTCACCCATTTCGGATTTGGAGAGCTTTTCATGCAGGCGAATGCCGAAGGCGATGTTTTCATAAATCGTCATCGGAAAGGGGGTGGGCTTCTGGAATACCATGCCGACTTTTGCGCGCAGGGAATTGAGGTCAGTGGAATCGGCGATGATATTCTCGCCATCCATCATCACCTCACCCGTCGCGCGCTGACCGGGGTAGAGACTATACATGCGGTTCAGCACACGGAGCAGCGTGGATTTGCCGCAGCCCGAAGGCCCGATCATGCCGGTGACCTGGCGGTCCGGCAGATCAAGATTGATCCCCTTCAGCGCGCGATTATCGCCGTAAAAGAAATCCAGATTGCGAATGGACACGCGCGCATTGTTCAGCGTGGCTTCAGAACGCGCCTGCATGCCGCCAAAGCTTTTCGTGGAGGCGGTCTGGCTTTGCGTTTCGGTGGAAAGGCTCATTTTCTCCGTCCTTCCGGTCAGATGCGGCTGCGCAGCAGCGTGCGCGCCAGGATATTGAGGCCAAGCACGCCCAGCGTGATCAGAAGCGCGCCGGCCCAGGCAAGCGCAATCCAATCCTCAAAAGGCGAGCCGGCAAAGGAATAGATAGTCACCGGCAGGCTCGACATCGGCTTTGAGAGATCCGTGGACCAGGCGTTATTGCCGAGTGAGGTGAACAGCAGCGGCGCGGTTTCACCCGCCACGCGGGCAACGGCCAGCAGGATGCCGGTGATGATGCCGGCAAGTGCCGCGCGCCAGCAGATCAGTACAATCATCTTCCACTTGGGCGCGCCAAGCCCCACCACCGCTTCACGCAGCGTATTCGGGATCAGTTGCAACATGTCTTCCGTGGTGCGCACCACGATGGGGATGACGATGATGGCAAGGGCCACCACCCCGGCCCAGCCGGAAAACCCGCCAAAGGGCAGCACCAAAATCTGATAGACAAAAAGCCCAATCAGGATCGAAGGTGCTGAAAGCAGAATGTCAGAGACAAAGCGCACCGCGTTCCCCAGCCAGGAATCCTTCGCATATTCAGCCAAATAGGTGCCAACCAGCATGCCAATCGGCGTACCGATCGCGGTGCCCATCAGGGATTGGATCAGGCTGCCGACAATGGCGTTCAGCAACCCGCCCTCGGAACCCGGCGGCGCGGTGACATGGGTGAAGACCCGCAGCGACATCGCCTCAAAACCACGATAGAAAAGCGTGATCAGGATGGAGGCCAAAAGCACCAGGCCAATCACGGTGGCAGCGAGGCAAAGCGTACGGATGATCCGATCCGTCCGCTTGCGGGACGCACCGAGCCGGGCAGCCGTGGCGGCATCCTTGCGCGGGCCGGGATGGGACATGGAGGAAAGAGCGAGCGACATGGTTCAGACCTTCAGCCGCGACCGCAGCAGGTAACGCGATGTGGCCAATACTGCAAAGGACAGGACGAAAAGGATGAAGCCCAGCGCCAGCAAGGATGCCAGCTTCAGGCTGCCAATTTCGCTTTCGCCGAATTCCAAAGCGACCAGCGATGCAATCGTATTGCCCGGCCCAAAGAGTGAGGTTGAAATGCGGTTCGCATTGCCGATGACAAAGGTCACCGCCATGGTCTCACCCAAGGCGCGCCCAAGACCGAGCATGATGCCCCCCACCACGGAAATTCGCGTATAGGGAATGACCACGCCCTTCATCACTTCCCAGGTGGTGGCGCCAAGCCCATAGGCGCTTTCCTTATAAACGGGCGGCACTTGTTCGAAGACATCGCGCATGGTCGCGGCGATGAAGGGCAGCACCATGATGGCTAGGATGAAGGCAGCGGTGAACAAGCCCGTGCCGAAGGGTGCGCCTTGAAACAGAAAGCCAATCAGCGGCCATTCGCCGATATTATCAATGATCCAGGGTTGGACGTTCTGCGCAAAGGCAGGCGCGATCACAAAGAAGCCCCACATGCCGTAAATGATGGAAGGCACTGCGGCCAAAAGTTCAATCGCTGTGCCGACCGGGCGGCGCATCCAGGGTGGCGCCAATTCGGTCAGAAAAAACGCAATCCCGAAAGCAAGCGGCACGGCCATGGTGATGGCCAACATGGCGGTGACAATCGTGCCATAAATGGACACGCCAGCGCCGAAAAGCTCCCGCACCGGATCCCAATCCGTGGAGGTGACAAAGGCAAGACCAAAGGCGCGAAAGGCCGGCAGGCCGGCGATGAACAGCTCAATAATCAGCGCGCCCAACAGGATAAGCACGAAAATGCCGGCGGCCTGACAGACCAGGGCAAAGACCTTATCCCCGAAGCTACTGCTGCGACGGCGGGTGGCTTGGGGAAGGGCGGCGGATGCGGAAGCCAAGGGTCACCCCCGGGGTTTGGGATGGGAAGAAAGCCCCCGCAGGCAAGTGCTGCCTGCGGGGCGTTTGCGCCTCAGGCGCCGAAGCCTCGCCGCCAGGCAGCGCGGACTGCGTTATGCACAGATTCGGGCAGCGGGATATATTCAA
>JADCFR010000293.1 GCA_020249415.1 Roseomonas sp.
CGCTCCGAACGGATCGAGTAGAACGCCTGCAACAGCAGGGCGCGGATCAGTCGCTCCGGCGGGATGGATTTCCGACCAAATGGCGGATATAGCGCGTCAAAGGCTGCCGAGAGATCAGCCAGCGCGCTATTCACCAGGCCGCGGATCACCCGCAGCGGATGGTCAGGACGCACCCGCTTTTCAAGATCAACATAGCTGAACAAGGAACCAGCCACCGCATCATTGCCACGCATCGCAACCTCGACCAAATGCGAGGGCAGTGAATCATAAATGCAGAGATTATCCAAAGCCTGCCAGAGACCCGCTATCAGGGCTTCTGCGGCATTGAGGAAGGGCTCCCGGCGTGAAATTTCAGTTTCTCGAAACAGAAAGATTTGAATGGCGCTTTACCTTGCGCATGCCTTTTCGTTTTGGCGCCATCACTGTCCGGGATGGCATTCAGGCCGTGGTGCGTGTGCGCATTCGCGATGCGACAGGAAAGGAAGGTTTCGGCATGGCCGCCGAAACGCTCGCGGCGAAATGGTTCGATAAGGACGCGGCCTTGACTGATGCCGATAATCAGCACCAGCTGCGCCGTGCGCTCGAAATCGCTGAAGCACAGTCACGCGCCGCAGGCTTCAATACTGCCTTCGGTCATTATGCTGATGGCTATCATGAATATGTCGCTGCCTGTGCGGCAGAAGGGCTCAATCCCCTTGTCGCAAGTTTCGGTCGCGCGCTTTGGGACCGCGCTGCCTTTGATGCCCTGCTTCGTCTTGCGGGTCTTTCCTTTGATGCGGGCCTGCGCGCCAATCTGGGCGGCATGGCGTCGCATCCGGTGATTGCAGATCTTGCAGGCTTTGATTTCGCCGTCATGCTGGCGCATGTGCCAAGGCCGTCACGGTTGCATGCGCGTCATACGGTTGGTTTGGTTGATCCCATCACCACCGCCGATCAGACAGAAGCGGTAAATGATGGTCTTCCTGAGACACTGGAACAGGTCCTGACCACCTATCGCCCTCTGTACTGGAAGCTCAAGGTCAGTGGAGAAATCAGGAATGATGTGGCACGGCTTTGTCGCATTGCCAGTGTTTTGGACCGGCTGCACGGCTATCACGCGACACTTGATGGCAATGAACAATATGAGGATACCGGCGGCGTATTGGAACTGTGGCGCGCAATGGAGGCCGAACCGAGATTGACGCGGCTTCGCGCTTCCATCCTGTTCATCGAACAGCCCATCAAGCGTTCTCAAGCACTGCGTGAGAGCATAGCGCATCTGGCTGCTGCGCGCCCAGTGATCATTGATGAAAGTGATGATGCGCTTGATGCTTTCCTGATCGCCAAGTCACTTGGCTATACCGGTGTTTCAAGCAAGGCATGCAAGGGCATTTGGCGATCCCTGATCAACCTTGCGCGGTGCCGGCAATGGGGCCGGGGCTATTTCATGTCCGCCGAGGATCTGACAACGCTGGCCGGGCTTTGCGTGCAGCAAGACCTCAGTTTGGTCAGTGCGCTCGGCCTTGTGCATGTGGAACGCAATGGTCATCACTTCATTGATGGTTTCGCAGGCCGCCCCATGACCGAGGCGCGAGCCTATCGGGCAGCGCACCCCGATCTTTATGAGGATACGCCCAAGGGTCCGCGGCTTCGCATGCGTGAAGGGCTGCTTGAAATCGGTAGCCTTGCCACGCCTGGCATGGGCAGCATGATTTGGCCTGACATCGCCGCCATGCAGCCCATGGCAAAGGCTGCCTGGCCGATTTGACAAAACCCCCATGGCCAGCGGCGCCCAGCTTTTGACGGACCCGCGAGAGGTCAATGACGCCTTCGCCCAACATCCTGCGATCAAAGGCAGGATCAGGCCTTGGGGCAAGCCGGTCGCAGAGGTGAAAGGCTGCGTTGGCTGCACATCACCTTCGAAAACCCAATAGCCGAGTCTACCACGGAACCTGAGAAGGCGTCCCGATGGTCCGCCTTCGATCACCATTTTCAGCTTGCGCAACCCGCGCAAGAACAGCTTTGGACCTTCAGCCTATAAGGTCATCAATGCGGCTTATTCGGCGCGGATGCCGGCTTCCCGCACGATCCTGCCCCATTCAGCATGTTCGGCGCGCACACGGCGAGTGAATTCCTCGATCGTGCCGCCACCGATCTGCTCACCGCGTTCCGCAATACGATTGCGCGCTTCCTCATCCCGGCAGGCGACATTCAACATGTTATTGATGTGCTGCGCCAATTCAGGCGGAAGACCGCGCGGGCCAAACAGGCCAACCCAGGCCCCGGTCTCGAAATTCGGCAGTCCGGATTCTGCGGCTGTCGGCACATTCGGGAAGGCGGGCAGCCGGGTATTGGAGGTAACAAGGATCGGCCGCAGCCTGCCTTCCTGCACGAAGCCATGCACCAGCGATGGTGCTTCGAATTGCGTCTGATAACGGCCGGCGATGAAGTCCGGCAATGCGGGACCGCTTCCGCGATAATGGATGAAATTGAACACCGGATTGCCAAGCCGCATGCGCAGCTTTTCCGATATCGCATGGGCAATGCCGCCAGCGCTGGTAGTGCCCATATCAATGCCGCGCGGTTGCTGACTGCGCATCCAGGTGACCCATTCCTGGAAGTTACGGGCCGGCACATCCGGATGCACCAGCAGTAGAACCGGAGATTGCAGCATCATTCCGATGGGCACGAGGTCCAGCGGATCAAAATTCACCCCCTGCATGGTATGCGGGTTCAGCACGAAGGTGCCGACATTGCCGACCGTCAGCGTATAGCCATCCGGGCGGGCGCGCAGCACCTGCTCCACAGCAATATTGCCACCGGCGCCGCCGCGGTTTTCGATGGGCACCGGCTGACCGATAGCGCGCGAAAAGGGCCCCTGCAGCACGCGGGCCGCGAAATCGGTCTGACCACCAGGGGGGAAGCCAACGATCCAACTGACCGGCCGGTCCGGCCAATTGCCGGGGCCGCGCGCCGGCTAAGCGCGGGCAATATTGGGCAGGCTGAGCGCACCCGCCGCAGCAAGCCCAAGCGCCGTGCGGCGATGCATCAGAATGGATTTTGAAATTGCTTGACCCTCGTTTCCCCAAATGGTCGTTTGATCCGACCCGATAGGAAATGAAACTATCGCAATGTGATCCCAGTTGCGACGCCGATCAGGCCGGGGCGCCGCGCCCATCCGGTCATCGCGCCCAATCGAAATGATGACGGCCTTGCGTGCCACGAGCCTTGTTCATCACCTGACCGCGCCTTGGATACTTCAGAAGGTCAGACCGAAAGCCAAAGCTATTCCATTTCGCCCAGAGAGTGGTGAATAATACCCCCCGGCTCGGTTCTTGGCCCCATCAGCGCGCGACAACCAGCGCCAATAACGCCATGAGGAAACATATCGTGGAACATATTGCTGCCCGCCGCATCGGCACCACAGCGCTCAGCGTCACAGAGCTCGGCTTTGGTGCCGCGCCTATTGGGGGCTTTCGCGCCACCATCACCGAAGCCGAAGCGCAGGCGCTGCTTGAGACTGCCTGGCAGGGCGGTGTGCGCTTCTTCGATACCTCGCCCTTTTACGGCTATGGCCGAAGCGAATTGCGCCTTGGGCATTTTCTCAGGCAATACCCGCGAGAGGAATTCATCATTTCCACCAAGATTGGTCGTGTGATGCATGCAAAGCAGCCGGGCGAAGAAGCGCCTGCCGATCTGCGCAGCAATGGCCTGCCTGGTTTCATCCCGACATTCGATTATAGCTATGATGGCGTCATGCGGTCGCTGGAACAATCCTGCCAGCGGCTTGGGATTTCGCGCATGGATATCCTTTTGGTCCATGACATAGATTTCTGGACCATTCAGGACCGAGAGCTGCTCGATCAGCGTTTCCGCACGCTGATGGATGGTGGCTATCGCGCGCTGGATGAATTGCGCCGCGCCGGGGTGATTGGTGCCATTGGCTGTGGCCTGAATGAAGCCGATATATGCTTGCGTTTCGCCAAGGCCGGGGATTTTGACTGCATGTTGCTGGCCGGGCGCTATACCTTGCTTGAACAGGGCGCCCTGGATGAATTTCTGCCCTATGCTGAAGCGCATAATGTCAGCGTGATTATCGGCGGTCCCTATAACTCAGGTATCCTTGCGGCTGATGTACCTGATCACGCAACGCATGATTACAAGGCTGCACCTCGGCACCTGATTGAAAAGGCACGCAGGATTGCCGCGGTGTGTCAGCGCCATCGGTTGCCTTTGGCGGCGGCGGCACTGCAATTCCCCTTGGCGCATCCGGCTGTGGTGTCGGTGATCCCGGGCGCCTTATCAGCGCATGAGGTTCAGCAGAATCTGAGCCATTTGCGCCAACCCATTCCCGCGGCGCTGTGGCAGGAATTGCGTGCAGAAGGATTGCTTGCACCAAAAGCGCCACTGCCCGGCGCATAAAGCCGTCCTTGCGGCAGGGGGCTGGGTCGATTTTTGTGACATGGATGACGTTCTGGATGATTTTCACAGGGGTTCGGCATGACGCATGACAATCCTGCACCACTCACCATGGTGGAGCGCGCCACTTTGCATCGCCTGATGGGCATCATGGTCCCAGCCGATCCTGAAATGGCGCTGCCATCTGCTGCTGATCCGCTCATTTTTGAAGATTGTATCCGCACCCTGGGGCGTGATGCAGCGGCGATTCGCGCTGTCTTGGCCGAATTGCTGCGTCTTGGCTTTCTCGATCTGCCAATTGCCCAGGCTGAGGATATGGCAATGGTTTTGCTTGGCGAAACTCGGGCCGAAGTGCTGGCGCTCTCTCGCGTGGTGGCGGCTGCCTATTATCGTGATGACCGCGTCATGCTGGCGCATGGGCGCGAACCCCGCCCACCCTTTCCGAAAGGCCACGCCATAACGCAAGGTGATTGGGCATTGCTTGATGCCGTCAAGCAAAGAAAGCCAATCTGGCGCGATGATCGTGGGGCCTAGAAAATGAGCCGACACGACATGGTGGATGTGCTCATCATCGGTGCCGGCGCATCAGGCGCTGCCGTCGCCTGGAGCCTGGCTGATACGCGCATGCGCATCCTCTGCCTGGAACAGGGCGATTGGGTGAAATCAAGCGAGCTTCCGGCGAATGGCCGTGATTGGGAAGCGCGTCGCTATACGGATTTCGACATCCATCCGAACCGGCGGGCGAGGCCGACCGACTACCCGATCAATGAAGACAACTCGGTCATGAAAATCGCCAATTTCAATGGCGTTGGCGGCGGGACCATTCTCTGGACCGCGCATTTTCCGCGCATGCATCCTTCGGATTTTCGCGTCCGCAGCCTGGATGGTGTCGCGGATGATTGGCCGATCAGCTATTGGGATCTTGAGCCGTTTTTTGAGCAGAATGATCATATGGTTGGCGTTTCGGGGCTGCCCGGCGATCCTGGCGTGCCGCCGCGCCATCCGCCCATGCCTCCCCTGCCCCTTGGCCGCACCGGCACGCTCTACGCGAAAACCATGAATGGGCTTGGTTGGCATTGGTGGCCATCGGATTCCGCCATTGCCTCCACCGATTATGATGGTCGCGCCAAATGCATCAATCTTGGCCATTGCACGCCCGGCTGCGCGCAAGGCGCCAAGGCGAGTGCGGATATCACCTATTGGCCGGCGGCTTTGCGCGCGGGTGTGGAATTGCGCACGCATTGCCGTGTGCGAGAGATTACCCTGAACGCGCAAGGCATGGCGAATGGTGCCATCTATTTCGATGCGGAAGGCAGGGAACATTTCCAGCCAGCAGAACTGGTCATCCTGGCCTGCAATGGCATAGGCACACCGCGCCTATTGCTGAATTCGGCATCCGGGCGTTTTCCAAACGGCCTTGCCAATTCCAGTGGGCTTGTGGGGCGGAATCTGATGCTGCATCCCTGGCCGCAAATTCGCGGTCATGTGGAGGATGAATTGGATGGCGATCGCGGCCCGATGAATGTCATTTGGAGCAA
>JADCFR010000294.1 GCA_020249415.1 Roseomonas sp.
AGGCCCCGCAGCGGCATGAAGGGCACGCCCTTTTCGGCGGCTTGCAACATGGTGTGCATGGCGGGGCAGGTGGCATCAATCACCTTGATCGCACCTGCGCGCAACGCCGCCGAAAAGCGCGGCGCGAAGCCGGCCTCGCCGAGTGATACAGCACTTGTCTGCACACTCGCGACACAGCCTGCCCCAATCAGGATATCGGTCGCAAAGCCTGAAACCGGTACGCCGATCAGATTGAGGTTGCGCACACCGCGCCGGATCAGCGCCTTGGCGAGCGCGACTGAGGGCAGGGAGTTATCCGGCGGCAAGGCAAGGCTCGCCCCATCGGGCACCTCGGCGGCGAGCGCTTCAAGGGTTTGCAAATTCATGGCGTGCTCCTTTGGCCTTATGCTACCGGGCGCGGCCTGCCGGGGCTAGGGGCTGGTGCGGCTACACACCCAGGCTAAGAAGCGTTCATGGAACCTGTGACACTCACGACCCAAAGACTGACCCTCCGCCCCTGGCGCGATGATGATCTGGCGCCGCTATTTGCCATTAATGGTGATCCGGAAAGCATGCGCTATTTCGCCGCCACCATGACGCGGGCCGAGAGCGATGCCTGGGCCGCAAGGATGCGCGCGCATTTCGCCGATCATGGCTGGGGTTTTTGGGTGGTGGCGGAAGCAGCGACGGGCGATTTTGTGGGCGTGGTCGGGCTGATGACCATTCCCTGGCAGGCGGATTTCACCCCGGCGGTGGAAATCGGCTGGCGCATCGGGCCCCGCTTTCGCCGCCAGGGCTATGCGGCAGAAGCCGCCCGCGCGGCCTTGGGCTTTGGCTTCGCGACACTTGGTCTGGACAAGATTGTCGCCTTCACCGTGCCGGGCAATGCGGCTTCCTGGAAGCTTATGGAAAAGCTCGGCATGCGCCATGAAGGGGAATTTGATCATCCGCGCCTGCCGGAAGGGCATCATTACCGGCGGCATTTGCTCTACAGCCTGACGGAGGCCCGCTGGCGTGACGCCGCGCGCTTGGGGTGATAGAGCCTTCCCGCCCAAGCCCGCTGCAAGGATTGCCCGCCATGCCCATCTCTCGCCAGGAATTTCGCGATGCCATGGCCAGGCTGGGGGCGGCAGTGAATATCATCACGACAGATGGCGCGGCGGGGCAGGGCGGCATTACGGCAACCGCGGTGTGTTCCGTGACCGATGATCCACCGACGCTGCTGGTGTGTCTGAACCGCACCAGCCCGCGCAGTGCCTTGTTCCTGGCCAATGGCGTGCTGTGCGTGAATACGCTCTCAGCCGGGCAAAGCGCCGTTTCCAACGCCTTCTCCGCGCCCAGCGACAAGGCCGATATGGCAAGCCGCTTTGCCGCCGGGGTCTGGGGCAGGCTGGCAACCGGCGCGCCGGTGCTGGAAGGCGCGGCGGCGAGCTTTGATTGCCGCATCACGGAAGTCATGGAACAGGGCACACATAGCGTGGTCTTCGCCGAGGTTGAGGCCGTGCGCTTTGCCGATATGGCCGCCGGTTGCCTGATGTATTACGCGCGGTCCTATCACGGCCTGCCGATTGGGCCGGGTTGAAAAGCCTTTACACCGCAAAAGCCAAAGCCTAACCCGCGCCTCCCATGTCATTCTTTGAAATCCTGCCCCCTTCGGTGCTGTTCTTCGCGCTTGGCTTCGCCGCCGCCGCGCTGCGTTCCGATCTTTCCGTGCCGGATGCGCTGGCCAAGACGCTTTCGCTTTATCTGATGATGGCGATTGGCCTGAAGGGCGGCATTGCCATTGCGCAGCCTGGCGCCTCGGCGGGGCTGATCCCGGCCTTGGCCGTCGGCATTGCGCTTTCGGCGCTGCTACCCCTGCCGGCCTATGGCTTGCTTCGCGCTGCCACGCCGCTTGATAAGGCGACGGCGGCGGCGGTCTCGGCACATTATGGCTCGGTCAGTGTGGTGACCTTTGCCGCGGCGGTCGGGCAATTGAACGCGACCAATACGCCTTATGAGGGCTTCATGCCCGCCGTGCTGGCGGCGATGGAAACGCCGGCGATTCTGACCGCGCTGCTGATTGCGCGGCGCGGCGGCGCGGCGACTTCGGGCGGGGCGCGGGAAATGGCGCGTGAAGTGTTTTTGAACGGGTCGGTCGTGCTGCTGCTGGGCGCCTTTCTGATTGGCTGGCTGGGCGGGGCGGCGGCTGATCGGCAATTGGCGCCCTTTATCACCGCGCTTTTCCCCGGTGCGCTGTGTCTTTTCCTGCTCGAGATGGGCATCACCGCGGCGCGGCGTTTGCGTGATCGGGGCCGGGGGCTGGATGCGCGGCTGATTGGCTTTGCGCTGCTGATGCCGCTGCTGGGTGGCGCGGCGGGGCTGGCGGGTGGCTTGCTGGTCGGGCTTTCCACAGGCGGGGTGGGGCTCATGGCGGTACTGGGGGCATCGGCTTCCTATATCGCGGTGCCGGCGGCGATGCGCCTCGCGCTGCCTTCCGCCGATGCCGGGATTTACGTGACCCTTTCCTTGGCGATCACCTTCCCCTTCAATGTGCTGGCTGGCATCCCACTTTGGCTTTGGGCGGCGCGGCTGGCCACACAATAAACGGGGGAATGGGCCATGCATGGGCGAAAGCGCATTGAAATCATTGTGGAAGCCGTGCGGGCCGAGGCAGTAACCCTGCTGCTGGACCGCATGGGCGCGACCGGCTGGACCATCCTGCCTGTGCTTGCCGGGCGCGGCCATCAGGGCATTCGCCGCGCCGGCGATCCTGGCGGCGTTGATGACAATGTGCTGGTGCTCTGCATCACCTCGGCGGAGGTGGCTTCACAAGTGCTGGCGGCGGAGGGCGAATTGCTCGGTGCGCGGCCTGCGATTGTCACGCTTTCGGATTGCCAGGTGCTGCGGGCAGATCATTTCTGAACGGGTTTTGGTTGACCTTGGACGGCGCGCGGGCCTAGGGAGTTCCCATGGGAAAGCCAGCGGGATCGGTGTTTGGCCTCAGCGCCGCCAAGCTTTGGCTTGGGGTCGGGTTTTTTTTGTTGGCCCCGCTGACGGCCTTTGCCGCGCCCGATACGCCCACCAGCCCGCAACGTCCCGCCGCGACCAATGCCGCCGCGCGTCTCGCGCCACCTGCGCTTCCCGAACCTTGGGGGCTTTGCGCCGCTGCCATTGCGGCGGCAGAGCGTGATGCGGGGATGCCGGCGGGTTTGCTCGGCGCCATCGCCAAGGTTGAAACCGGGCGCCGCGCCCCAGATGGCAGTGTGCAGCCTTGGCCCTGGTCCTACAACGCCGCCGGCGATGGCCGCTACGCCGCTTCCAATGCCGAGGCGATCCAGGAAGTACGGGCGATTCAGGCGCGGGGCGTGCGTTCCATTGATATCGGCTGCATGCAGGTCAATTTGCTGCATCACCCGCAAGCTTTTGCCAGCCTTGAGGCGGGCTTTGATCCCGCCACGAATGTTGCCTATGCGGTACGGTTCCTGCGCGAATTGCACGCGCGCACGGGGGATTGGAACCAGGCGGTTGCCATGTATCATTCCGCCACGCCGGAACGCGGCCTGATCTATCAGCAGCGCGTCATGGCGGCGTTGAGTGGCACTGGGTTTGTCCCAGGTCCCGCGCCTGGGGTGATCCCCCTGCCGGGCCCCGCCATGGCAGGGCTTTGCGCTTCCGGGCGTGGCGCGGTGATGCTGATTGGCGCGCGTGAACCAAGCCTGAAGCCCGTGCCGACGACGCCCGAGGTTGACTTGCGGCTGCGTGGCGGCGGCGCTCCCGGCCCGGCGGCGCGGACGCGCATCATGTGCCTGCCGAAACCAGGCGCAGGCCCGATGGAAGTGGCAGAGGCGCGGCCAACAACAGCCGCGCGGCGTTGAACGGTTTCAGGCGGGCCTTCTTGTCCCACCCATTCAGGGGAAGGCAAAGAGCGCCAGTATATCCTGCACGGTGATATTCTGCGCGAGGATGATATCATCCCCTGCGCCGCCATTGAAGTTATTCGCGAGCCCATTGCTAATGAAGATAACGCCGCCGGTGCCGCCCGTGACGGTGATGCCGGTTACGCCCGCAGCAATCACGATCTGCTCGACATGATTGGGCATGGTGAAGCTGACGGAGGTGTATACCGTGTCCGAACCGCCGCCATCGGCTTCCAGCACCAGATCAAGCGCATTGTCCACCTGGAAGAAATCATTGCCGATGCCGCCATCCATGGTATCCGCGCCATCATTGCCCAGCAGACAATCATCGCCCGCGCCACCGAAGATGCTGTCATCCCCGCCACCACCCAGCGCCGTATCATCACCGGCAAGCCCATCATAGGTGTCATTGCCGCCGGCCAAATCTATAAAGTCATCGTTTACTGTACCGCTCAGATTCTCGGCAGCACTGATCACGATGGGCTCTTCCGGCCCTATTGAAACAATCGAAGCGGGCGCGAATGCTTGGCCGCTGGGCGCGATGCCGGGGGCGCTGCCGCCATAAAGCCGGTCCGAACCACCACCGCCGGAAATGATATCCGAACCATCTTCGCCTGCCAGCGTGTCATCACCAGCGCCGCCGCCAAGGAAATCATCCCCAGCCCCGCCCAGCAGGCAGTCATTCCCCCCGCCGGACAGGATGTAATCATTGTCATTGCCACCCATCACGGTGAAGGCGCCGCCATCTTCCTGCAGGCTCAGGATTCCGCCATCCGTTCGGATTCTTTCAATGCCGGCAAAGCGGGTAATGACGCCGCCTGCGGAAACCACATAGGTATCGGCAGCGTTTTCCAGATTGACCGTGACCGAACCAAAGCCGGAGAAATCAGCGACATCATCGCCAGCACCGCCAAAGAGATAATCGAGGCCAATGCCCGCCTTCAGCGTATCATCGCCATCGCCGCCCATGAGCGTATCGGCATCGGCGCCGCCATCCAGCCAATCGGCACCATTTCCGCCAAGGAGCGAATCATTCCCCGCATCGCCCTCGATGAAATCATTGCCGCCCAGTCCCTGATAGGTATCATTACCCGCAAGCAGGGCGATCGTGTCATGCCCTTCCATACCGGACAGATCATCATCGAAAATGGTGCCAGACATCCAGACTCTCCCCGCAAGACTGAATTCCCTGGGACGTATCAGCTTTACTTTACATCACCAGAGACGCACTGAACGTTCATTCGGTTGCATGTTCCAGCCAGCCTGGTGCTTTCACTTGGCGCGAACACGCTCCGCAGCGCATCGAAACACCCAGCGCCTAATGGCCTTCACGGATGAAAGCTTACGTCCGCGCAAGCGGTTTTGGCAATCAGGAAATCACCGGGAATGGAATGAAATGGGGATACAAAGGGGGAAACTGCACCACAATCCTGGGTTGTATTTCCAAAGAAAAGCGAAAAATCTGAACTCCGAGCCTTATCCAGCCCCAATCCGCGCCAGCCCGCCCATATAGGGCCGCAGTACCTCAGGGATGGCGATGCTGCCATCTGCCTGCTGATGGGTTTCCAGCACCGCAATCAG
This sequence comes from Roseomonas sp., assembly GCA_020249415.1. GTDB lineage: Bacteria > Pseudomonadota > Alphaproteobacteria > Acetobacterales > Acetobacteraceae > Neoroseomonas. The sequence continues at coordinate 5,460 of JADCFR010000294.1, forward strand.
CGCGCGCCCCACCGCCACGCCGGATCCGTTCAGCGTATGCAGGAAATGCGTGCCCTTGGCGTCCTTGGCGCGGTAGCGCGCGCCCATGCGCCGCGCCTGGAAGTCTCGGCAATTGGAACAGGATGAAATCTCCCGCCAGGCGCCTTGGCCAGGCAGCCAGACTTCCAGATCATAGGTGCGCGCGGCGCCAAAGCCGGTATCGCCGGCGCATAGAATAATCCGCCGCCAGACCAGGCCCAATTCGGTCAGCACGCGCTCCGCGCAGCGTGTCATGCGTTCATGTTCGGCGTCGCTATCTTCGGGCTTGACGATGGAAACGAGTTCCACCTTGGCGAATTGATGCTGGCGCAGCATGCCGCGCGTATCGCGCCCGGCGCTGCCGGCTTCAGACCGGAAGCAGGGCGAAAGCGCGGTCAGGCGTATGGGAAGATCGGCTTCCGCCATGATCTCCTGCGCGGCGAAATTGGTCAGCGGCACTTCGGCGGTTGGGATCAGCCAGCGGCCATCGGTGGTACGGAACAAATCCTCGGCAAATTTCGGCAATTGGCCAGTGCCATACATGGTGGTGTCATTCACCAGAAGCGGCACGGCGCTTTCGGTATAGCCATGCGCCTCGGTATGCAGATTGAGCATCCATTGCCCAAGCGCACGTTCCAGCCGCGCAAGAGCACCTTTCAGCACCGTGAAACGCGCGCCGGCAAGCTTGGCGGCGGTCGCGAAATCCATCAGGCCAAGCGCTTCGCCCAATTCGAAATGCTGCTTGGGCGTGAAGGGGAATTCGGGTGGCTTACCATGCTGATGCTGCACCAGATTGGCGCTTTCATCGCGCCCATCCGGAACTTCGGCATCCAGGATATTGGGCAGGGTTTCCAGCGCAGCCTGTTGCGCGGCCTCGGCCTTCGCCGCTTCGGCTTCCAGTGCGGCCATGTCATCGCGCAGTTGTACCGCTTCGGCTTCCAGCGCCGCCGTATCGGCGCCCTGGCGCTTGGCCATGCCGATATCCTTGGACAGCGCATTGCGCCGCGCCTGCTTTTCCTGCAACGCGGTTTGCGCTGCGCGCCGCGCTTCATCATGCGCCAGAATGCCGGAAGCCGCCGGGGCAATGCCCCGCCGCGCCAAAGCCGCATCGAAAGCCGCCGGATCGGCGCGCAATTGCCTTATGTCATGCATGCTAAAGATCCTTCAGTTGGATCGTTACGTCTTGCTGCTCTCGTCTTCGGTCTTTGGTGTCATCCACCGCGCCGCCAGGATGGAGATTTCATAAAGCAGGATCAGCGGCACCGCCAAGCCGATCTGGCTGATCACATCGGGCGGTGTCAGGATCGCGGCCGCCACGAACATGCCAACAATGGCGTAGCGGCGGCCTTTTCTCAGGCTTTCCACATTCAGAATACCAACCCGACACAACAGCGTAAGCAGCACCGGCAATTGAAACGCAATGCCAAAGGCCAGGATCATATGCATGACCAGCGACAGATATTCACCGACCTTCGCTTCCAATTGCACCGGAATACCTTCCGATCCCGGAGGTGTTTCGAAGGAGATGAAAAATTGCCAGGCCAGCGGGAAGATGAAGTAATAGGCCAAGGCCGCACCCGCCAAAAACAGAAAGGGCGAGGCGATCAGGAAGGGCATGATGGCGCGTTTTTCGCTCCGATACAGCCCCGGCGCCACAAACAGCCAAAGTTGTGTGGCCCACATCGGGAAGGAAAAGAACACGGCGCCGAAGAAGGCCACCTTCAAATAGGTGAAAAAGGCTTCATACAGCGCGGTGAAGATCATGCGCCGATCACCGCCACCCTGCTTCATCAGGATATCGGCCAGGGGCTGCGCCAGAAAGGCGTAAATTTGCGGCGAAAAATAATAGCAGACCGCAAAAGCCGCAGCGAAACCGCCAACGGACCACAAGAGCCGCGTACGCAGCTCCTTCAAATGGTCCATGAGCGGCATGGCCTTGTCGTTTATCGGATCGTCATCCCGGGTGGTGGACACGGAAATTCCTCAAGCGCTGGCGGCAGGCGGGGTGGATGACGCAGCGGGAGCCGGTACGGGTTCAGGCGCAGGCGGCAGGGGCGCGGCGAAGCGCGCGACCGTTGGCGGCACGAAGGCAGGCGCGTCAGGGGCCGGCGGTAAAGGCGGGGGCACATAAGGCGCGGGCGGCGGCGGCATGAAAGTATCGCGCAAAGGATCGTCGGCCATGGTTTTTTTCAGGGTGCCATCCGCATCCACGGCTTTTTCGATTTCGCCCTTGATGTCGAAGCTGCGGATATCATTGATGGTGCTCTTCATTTCCTGGATGGAATTGCGCACATCATCAAGCTTGGCTTCGCGCACCAGCTCATCGGCCTGTTGCTGGAATTCGCCGGCCATGCGGCGCAGCTTCTGCACGCCCTTCGCGACACCGCGAATGGCCTCCGGCAAATCCTTCGGACCGATAATGACAATGGCCACCACCGCAATCACCGCGATTTCTGACCAGGCGAGGTCTAACATGTTCTCCTTTGTCCCCACACGTCACTTTGGCGGGGAAGTCCCGTTAGCAGGAAGCCGGATGCGCGCCAACCGCCCCGATATGGCGCGCCGCCCGCTTCAATGAAAGCCGTGTCATGTCTCGGCGCGCGGAAAGACAAAGGCGCGTTCGGGGTCGAGTGCCACGGCAACGCGCTCCCCGCGCCTGAGCCGCCGCGCGGGCGGCAGCCTGGCATGCAGATGCAAAAGCCCGCCCGCGCCATCGGGCAGCGCCAAATGGGCCAGCGTGGTGGCGCCGAGCAGGCGGAAGGCTTCCACCTCCACCACCGGGCCTTGGGCGCCAAGCTTCAGCCCCTCTGGCCGGACCAGAACTTCCACCTCGGCGCCTTCCGCAAAGCCTGGCGCGGCCAGGGCGCCCAGCGCGGTCTCAGCCAGGCCGGCAGTGATGCGGGCGGGCAGGCTATTCACCTCCCCCAAGAAGCTAGCGACATAGCGATCCGCCGGCGCCAAATAAAGCACTTCCGGCGCGCCCACCTGCAAAATGCGGCCCTCCCGCATCAGGGCAATCCTGTCCCCCATGAACATGGCTTCTTCGGCGTCATGCGTGACCAGCAGGGTCGCGATGCCGGCTTCCTGCAGCACATGCAGCGTGTCATCGCGCACTTTTTCACGCAGCCGCGCATCCAGGCTGGCGAAAGCCTCATCCAACAGCAGCACGGTCGGGCGCGGGGCCAAGGCGCGGGCGAGTGCCACGCGCTGCTGCTGCCCGCCTGAGAGCATATGCGGAAAGGCATTCTGGAAGGCTTCCAGCCCTACGCGCGCCAAAGCATCCATCACGCGCCACACCCTTTCGCCGCGCGGGGCGAAGCGCAGCCCGAAGGCGACGTTTTCGGCGACAGTCAGATGCGGGAATAGTGCGTAATCCTGAAAGACAAAGCCGATATGCCGCGCTTCCGGCGGCACTTCCCGCCCCGCTTCGGCGATCAGCCGGCCCCCGATGTCAATCCGCCCATGCTGGAGCGGTTCAAGCCCCGCCGCGAGGCGCAACAGCGTGGTCTTGCCGCAGCCGGAAGCGCCGAGCAGGCAGACAATCTCCCCCGCCGCGACACTCAGATCTATGCCGGCCAGCACCTCCCGCGCGCCATAGGCATGGCGGATATCGGCGAAGCTGAGGCTCACCTTTCGCTGGCGTCCTCGGCGGCTTCGGGGGTGGGTGCGGGGGCTTCTTCCTCGGCTTCGTCCGTGCTGATGGGCGCATTCAGGCCGGGCAAGGGCGGCGCATCGCCGGTGACCAATTCTTCCTTGCGCGGCAGATCGGCGAGCGATTGCAGGGAGAATTGTTCGAGGAATTTCGGCGTGGTGCCCCAAAGCGTGGGCCGCCCCGGCACTTCCCGCCGCCCGCGCGGCGCCACCAGGCCAAGTTCCAGCAGCGCTTCAAGCGTGGTTTGCGCCAGCGTGGCACCGCGGATTTCTTCCACATCGCCCCGCGTGCAGGGCTGGTGATAGGCGATGATGGCAAGCGCTTCCATCGCCGCGCGCGGCAGCCGACGCGGGCTTTCGACCACCTTGGTCAGGCGCGGCGCCAAATCCGCCGCCGTGCGAAAGGCATAGCCGCCGCCGATTTCGGCCAGCACCACGCCGCGCCCTTCATAGGCGGCGGCAAGCGCTGCGCAGGCAGAGGTGGCGGAAACGCCTTCCGGCAATACGGCGGCCAGGGTTTGCGGCGATACCGGGCGGTCGGCGGCGAAAATCACGGCCTCCGCAATGCGGAGCGCCGCGGCCATGGTCGCTTCATCGGGCGCCGTGGTTTCAGCCTGTTCTTCCATCGCTGCCCCCTTCTTCTGTCCGACGGCGGATCATGATTGGCGCGAAGGCCGCTTCCTGGTGCAATTCTATCCCGCCGCCGCGGGCCATTTCCAAGCCCGCAACCAAGGTGCTGGCAAGCGCCGCGCGCTGTTCCACCGGATCGTCAAAGCCTTCCGGCAGAAAGGCGCGCAATTCGGACCAGCTTGGCAGGGCGCCGACAAGCTTGGTCAGGCGGTCAAGCGCTTCCTGCACAGTGAAAAGCTTGCGCGGCTTGGGGCGATAGGGCCGCGCGGCCAAAGCGCGGCGGCGCCCGGTGACATAGGCTTGGAGCAGTGCCGGCAGATCAGCCGAGATGCCGGAACGGTCTTCCACCTTCAGCCGTTCCGGCGCGCCACGGGCGAAGACATCATGGCCAAGCCAGGGACGGCGGTTCAGCCACAGCGCGGCGGCGCGCATGCGCTCAAGGGTTGCGAGCCGATCCGTCAGTGCTTCGGCGAGTGCCTCGGCATCTTCGCCTTCCACCTGTTCGGGCGGGATCAGCAGGCGGGATTTCAGCCAGGCAAGCCAGGCGGCCATAACCAGCCAATCCGCGGCCAATTCCAGCCGAATGCGCCGCGCGCCCTCAATCACCGCCAGGTATTGCTCGACCAGGGCGACGATGGAGATCTTGGCCAGATCCACCTTCTGCGCCCGGGCGAGTTCGAGCAGCAGATCAAGCGGGCCTTCATAGCCATCAAGCTGCAATTGGAGGGAGGAGTCGCTCATCTGGTCCCGTTACCCGTGTCCGGTGAGCATGAGAACGAAATCGAAGGCGGGCGCAACCACCCCCCGAAAAAACCAGCCCATCGGGTCATAGCCGGGGAGCAGATGGGGCAGGATGAACAGGCCAAACATGACCAGCAGCAGGCCATAGGGCTCGATCCGCGCGAGTGCCAAGGCGGGCGCGCGCGGCAAAAGCCCAACCGCGATGCGACCACCATCAAGCGGCGGCATGGGAAACAGGTTGAACAGCCCAAGCACCAGATTGGCCAGGATGAACAGGCCAAAGGCGCGATAGGCAAAGGCGGTGCCATCCGCCCCCAGGCTGGCCTGCCAGGGTTCCACCACATGCGCGGCGAGCCCCGCCGCCAAGGCAAGGGCGAAATTCGTCGCCGGCCCGGCGGCGGCCACCGCCACCATGCCATAGCGCGGGTTGCGGAGCTGCCAGATATTGACCGGCACGGGCTTGGCCCAGCCGAACATCGCCTCCACCCGACCTATCGTAAGTAATTGCGAAACCAGCAAAAACCCCGGCAGCAGGATGGTGCCGACCATATCCACATGGCGGATCGGGTTCAGGCTGAGCCGCCCGGCCCGCGCCGCCGTATCATCCCCCAAAGCACGCGCCGCATAGCCATGCGCCGCTTCATGCAGCGTGATGGCGATGATGGTCGCGAAGACCGATGCCGCCAATTCGGGCAGCCAGGCGGGCATGGGGGTGTCTCCCTTTGGGGGTGGGCTGACCGGATAGACGGGAAGCCGGGCGAAGGGAAGCATCGGCATCTCCAGCAAAGCCTCCCCGTCAGCCTTCCCATCCGGTCAATGGAGGTTGAGCGCCTCTACCTCGGCCATGGTGGCGAGGGCGGCGAAGCGCGTCAGAAAGGGCTTCAGCTTTGCGCAAAGCGCTTCCGCGGAGTCCGGCCGGCAAAGCAAGATGATGGCCGCATCGCAGAGACCCGCTGTTGCCAGCCCCTGGCGGTTCTTGACGGAAAGCCCGACCGAGACCGTATAGGCCAGGATGGTTTCCCGATTGAGGATATCCTTGCAGGGCTGCACCAAAGCCTCTGGCAGCAGGATTTCGATACGTTTGATGGTTTGCATGATCACCCGCACAGGAATTTCAGAACAAGGGAGTAGAGCGGAATGCCAATCACGATGTTGAGGGGGATAGTCACCGCGGGCGACATGCCGAGATAGAGGCTGGCATTGGCTTCCGGCTTTCTACTCGATCCGTTCGGAACGACAATTGGTCGAGCGGATCGAGTTTGACCTTCTGTTCCGCTGGTTTGTGGGCCTTGGCGTTGATGACCCGGTATGGGATGCCACGACCTTCACCAAAAACCGCGACCGCCTGTTGCAAGGCGACGTGGCCTCGGAATTCATGCGCGCGTTACTGGCGCAGCC
>JADCFR010000295.1 GCA_020249415.1 Roseomonas sp.
CTCGGCGGCGGCTTCGGGCATTTCTATGCCTATGCGCCGTTGAAGATCGAATACGCGATTGACCGCTTCGCCATGGAAACCAAGCGGCAATTGGATGTGCTCGATCGGCGGCTTGCCGAAAGCGCCTATCTGGGTGGGGAGGAATACACCATCGCCGATATCGCGGTCTGGCCTTGGTATGGTGGGCTGGTGCGGGGATACCTGTATGGCGCGGCGGAGTTTCTTGCCGTGCATGAATACAAGCATGTGCAGCGCTGGGCAGAGGCAATCTTCGCGCGCCCCGCCGTCAAGCGCGGGCGCATGGTGAACCGGGTAACCGGCGAGCCATCCGAGCAATTGCACGAACGCCATGACGCCAGCGATTTCGCCACAAGAACCCAGGATAAGCTGGCAGGTGGCGGCTGACTGTCCTATCGCCGCTATTGGTTCCCGATAGCGGCGTGAATCGCACCATGGGCACCATCCTGGACTTTGGCGCTTAACCTGGCGTAACAGGACAAGCATTTCACCCCCAGCTATTCAGGCAGGATCAATTTGCAAAAGCCGCGCGTCTATATTGATGGCTATAATCTTTCCCTGCAGCAAGGCACGGGGGTTGCGACCTATGCACGCAATCTTTCTGTCGCGCTGCGGGAACTTGGGGCGGAAGTGGGTGTTCTTTATGGTGGCCAATCGCGCACCGTGAGCCGCAACCCGCTGCTGCGTGAGGTTGCCTTTTTTGATGCGCCGTTGGAACGCCGCCCCCGCTTGAAGGATATACCGCGCAATATCCTGCGTACCCTCGCCTTGCCCTTTGGCGAGATTGCCACACGCGTGCCCGTGACCGGCAGCGTCATACGTGAACCCTTGCAAAACCGTCTGCCGCATTTCGATCACATCTGGAATGTGAAGGGCCTTTATGACAAGCAACGGCTGGCGACAAAAATCGCTGCGGGGCGAATCCCCATTCATTTTCTTGAACCGCCGGAATTGATGCATTGGACCTTTCCCTTGGCGCTCCGCGCCATGGGCGCCAAGAACATCTACACGCTGCATGATCTGGTGCCCTTGCGCCTGCCCTACGCCACGCTTGACAATAAGCGCAATTACTTCCGCTTGCTCAATCATATTGCCAAGCATGCGGATCATCTTGTGACCATCAGCGAATCCTCCAAGAAGGACATCATGAGCTTCTTCGGCGTGCCGGAGGATCGCATCACCGTCACCTATCAGGCAGTGGATATTCCGGCGGCACTCCGGAACAAGCCGCTGCATGAGGTGAAGAACGAGGTTGAGGGTAATTTTGGTATCCCGTTCAAGGGTTATTTTCTCTATTTCGGGGCGCTTGAACCGCGCAAGAATGTCACGCGGATGATTGAGGCGCATCTTGCGTCCGGCGTTGCCGATCCCTTGGTGCTGGTAGGCAAGAAGGTTTGGCGACGCAAACGAGACCTGCGCTTTTTGGCCCAGCATGACAGGCTTCTTTCCCTGTTGGACAAGAATGTTTCCGGCGGGCCGCTCGCGCGGATTGTGCAGCTTGAATACCTCACCTTCCCCGCCTTGGTCAGCCTGATCCGCGGTGCCAAGGCCGTGCTTTTCCCATCACTTTATGAAGGTTTTGGCCTGCCGGCGCTTGAAGCCATGACACTCGGCACACCGGTATTGACCTCCAACACCTCATCCATGCCGGAATTGGTGGGGGATGCCGCGCTACAGATCGACCCCTATGATACGCAAGCGATGGTGGATGCCATACGCGCCTTGGCAAGTGATGAGGCGCTGCGTGGGCGATTGGCCGAAGCGGGCCCGGCGCGAGCGGAAATGTTCTCAGTTGATCGGTATCATGCGCGGCTCGCGGCGCTTTATGGGCGCTTCGTGAAGCTGCCGGGCGATTAACCCTTGGCGCGATTTTTTGACGCGGTGCTGCAGCCCCTGCGCCGGCTCATGACCAAGCATCAGGAAAAGCCTTCCGCGGCGCCAAAGGCAGTATCGGCGGCGGAAACCCCGCCAATGCAGCGCAGCAAGGCCGAAGCTGCCGCGCCCCCGCCAATACCACCGCCAGTCATCCGGGCCGCACGGCAACGCATTATCTTTGATATCTCTGACCTTATTCTGTATTTGCGTGAAAGCCGTGTGCCAACCGGCATCCAGCGCGTACAGCTCAATATCATTCATTATGCCATCACGGATTTCCGGGAAAAGGCCAATCCCATCATCGTCTATTTTGACCCCAACAGGAATGATTGGATCTTCATCCAGGACGAGGCCTTTCTGGCGCTTTATGAAGCGACCGAAGCCCATGCTACGGCAGATGAGGAAGCCTTCCAGGCGCTGATGCAGGGCCTTGCAGAAGGCCAAACGCTCCCGGCCTATCTTGCGGCCGAACCGCGACAGGATCAGTTCTTTTTGGCCAATCTGGGTTCATCCTGGTGGATCGAAAACTACTTCCAGAAGGTGCGCGAATTGCGCAAGCTGCATGATCTTCGCTATGTCCCGATGGTCCATGACTGCATTCCCCTGATGGTGCCTGAGCATTGCCCAAAGGCCTTGGTTGAGGATTTTCGCCAATGGTTCCTGAGCGCCATGCTGGAAGCCGATGCTGTGGTTACCAATTCACATTGGTCGGCCAAGGATATTCGCCGTAACTTGGCGCTGGCGCTTCCGGATGCAGCGCTTCCCATTCACCCGATTGCCCTGAATGGCAATATGCGTGGCCATCTTGCGCTGCGCGATCTGGCAGAGCGGGAAGCGGTGCAGCGCATCCTGCCCGATGGCGCACCCTTTGTTCTTTGTGTGGGCACGCTTGAAAGTCGGAAGAATCACATCCTGCTGTTCAAGGCCTGGGCAAGGCTGATGCAGCGCCATGATGCGGCTGCGGTCCCTTATCTGATCTGCCTAGGCCGCGCGGGTTGGCTGTTTGATGAGGCGGCTGAGTTTATGCGCAGCCATCCCGAGCTTCATGAACGTGTCCTGCTGTTGTCAAGCGTGACGGATGGAGCGCTTGCGACGCTGTATGAGCAATGTCTTTTCACCATCTCCAACAGTTTTTATGAAGGCTGGGGCCTGCCGATCACAGAGAGCCTATCCTTTGGCGCACTTGCCCTGGTGGCGCGCAATACATCACTGACCGAAGCCGGCGGTGATGCCGCCCTTTATTTCGAGGATAATGATCCAGCGGACCTTGATGCCAAGCTTGAGATGCTGATCTTCGATGCCGCAAAGCGGCAAAGCCTGCGGAACGAAGCCCGCCTCAAAGCCAAGATCAGGGATTGGCGCAGTGTTGCAGATGAATTCCTGCAACGCATCCTGGACACAGAGCCCAGCGCATCGAAGCGCCAGGCGCAGTTTCTTCACCTGCCACTTGGGCGCCTCATCCATCTTGGCAAGGCGCCGCCGGGAACACCTGCGCTTGAGGCTGCCCTGGGAGCGGCGCTGCGTGATGGGTTGCATTGGCACCGGCCGGAGGATTGGGGTTCCTGGACCAAGCCGGGGGTAGCGCGGCTTTGTCTTCCTTTCCCTCATGAACTGGCGGACCAGGATGCGCTGTGTTGCCTGCGGCTCCGTGGGCCGGCTTTTGCGACACCGATCAAGATCAGCTTTCTTGCCGATGGCGAATGTATCTTTGGACCGATCGAACGTGAGATAGGTCGTGGCAAGCGGCTTGGGCTTTGGTTCCAACTGCGCCTGAATGTGCCACATCTCTGCATTGACATTGATGGCGGGCTTGGCACTTCGCTCGGCCCCAATGACCGCGATGTTGGCATTGGCGTTACGCATCTTATGCTCTGCCGGGCAGAGGATGCCGAAGCACGGCGCAACTTCCTGAACGCCTTTCCGGAATTTGGCCTGGCGTCCCGCCTGAAAGGGCGCGCGATATTGGAACGGATTGAAATTCCTGCCGCATGAACGCTATGCTTGCCTTTGGAATTTCGCATCCTCGATTGGTTTTCGTTGCGTGAAGGATTATCCCCCATGCTGAGCGAACCCGGCCATTACGATTACATGCCATGGCGGAGACGCCCCAAGATTACCTGGCCCAATGGCGCACGCATCGCCTTTTGGGTGGCGCCCAATATTGAGCATTATGAGCTTGACCCCCCGCCCAATGCACGCCGTATGCCCTGGACCAGGCCGCAGCCCGATGTGCTCGGCTATTCCTGGCGCGATTACGGCAACCGCGTTGGTTTCTGGCGTATGGCGGATGTCATGGCGCGCCATGGTGTGCGGGGCAGTGTCTCGCTCAATGTCGCGGTCTGTGATCACTATCCGGAAATCATTGAGCGTTGCTGCGAACTTGATTGGGAATTGTTCAGTCACGGTACCTATAATACGCGCTATTTCTACGGTATGAATGAGGATCAGCAACGTGCCGTCATTCGCGAAAACCGTGAAACCATCAAACGCGCCAGCGGCCAGGACTTGGATGGTTGGCTGACGCCGGCGATTTCCAATGATGAGACAACGCAGCATGTGCTGGCCGAGGAAGGAATCAAATACACACTTGATATGCTGCATGATGATCAGCCAACACCGATCAAGGTGCGCAGCGGTCATTTGATCAGCATTCCCTATTCGCTTGAAATCAATGACGTGCCGCTGCTGGTCATGCGCAATACGCCGCCTGAAGGCTTCGCCGCCATCTGCAAGGCGCAATTCGATCAGCTTTATGAGGAAGGCGCCGAAAGCGGGACGGTGATGTGCATGCCGCTCCATCCCTTCCTGATCGGCCAGCCGCACCGCATCAGCGCCTTGGATGATGTGCTTCGGCATGTGGTCAGCCATGACAAGGTTTGGCTGGCGACAGGGCGGGAAATCGCCGCCTGGTATACGAAACATCATTTGGCGGAAGCGCAATCCTGGATCGCAGCGGGGACACCATGAAGGGCCTGCCTGAAGATTACCTGCACTACCCCGCGCGTCGGCGTGGGATGGATCATGAAATCTATCCCTTCCGCGCGCTCCCCCATGCGCAGCCGGTGACATGGCCGAATGGCGCGCGCATTGCGCTTTGTATCGCTGTGCATATGGGCCATTTTCCGATGGATATGCCGCTCAAGCCCTTCATCGCGCCGGGCGGCATGGAACGGCCCTATCCTTCCTATTGGGATTATACGCTCCGCGATTACGGTAATCGCATTGGCGTCTATCGGTTGATGAAATCGCTCGCCGCACGCGGCCTGCCTGCAACGGCTTTATTGAGTGCCGTGCTGGCACAGCGCTACCCGGCACTGATGAATGACCTTGCCGCGACGCAATGGGAAATTGCCTGCGCAGGGCTGGATATGGGGCGGCTGCATCATAGCAATGTGCCGCTGGATGAGGAACGCGCCACGGTACAAGAAGCCGCGGCACTGCTCCGTGCCCGTTTCGGGGCTTCGGTACGCGGCTGGCATTCGCCCGCGCATTCCGAATCAAGCCATACGCTGCGCCTGGTTGCGGAAGCCGGCTTCAGCTTCACCACCGGCTGGGCAAATGATGACATGCCCTATGTCATGACAACCGATGCCGGGCGACTTGTTTGCATGCCTCTGTCGCAGGATTTATCGGATCAACGCATGCTGCATCAGCAACATCTGCCGACCGAGGATTTCACCAAGGCCATCCTGACCGCGCATGAAATGCTAGATCGGGAAGCGGAGACCACCGGGAGTGGACGCATTCTGGTGGTGCCTATCACTCCGTGGCTCATGGGCGTGCCGCATCGTATCCGCACCTTCAACGCAATGCTGGATGGCATCATGGCGCGCGGCAGCATCTGGCCCGCCACCATGGGCCAGATTGCGGATCACTGGCGCGCGCAAAACCCAAGCTAATCCTTGGGCGCACCCATGGCATAAGGCTTCAGCGCCGCATTGATCATGGCGTGGGTAGGTGTGGGTACGCCAAGCGCACGGCCCAGTGCCACGACCTTGCCCGACAACCAGGGCAATTCAATGCGATTGCCGCGAATCAAATCCACCGCCATGGAAGCGCGCATGCCAGCAGGCGCGCCCATGGTGAATTTCATGCTCCGTTCAAGCACATCATCCGGCAACCAAACACCCTTGGCGCGGGCGAGCGCGATCACCTCGTCGAACCCAGTGCGGAAATAGGGCGCGATATCGGGATCGTCACGCAATTCACCCAACGGGCGACGCGTCAGCGCCGTCATGCCGGAATTCGTCGCCAGGATAACAAATTTCAGCCAAAGATCGGTCAGGATACGGTCGCTCAGCGTCGCGTCAAAACCGGCGCGCTGGCACCATGCCAGAAAATCCTTGCCACGGGCCGAGATGCTGCCATCCAACTCCCCAAAGGCAAGCCGCATGAAGGTACCGGTCTGGCGAATCACACCCGGCGCATCAATGGTTGCGCTGATTTGCGCAACACCACCCATCACCGCTTGCGCGCCCAGAATGGGGACAAGTCTTTCGCTGGCATCAATGCCATTCTGCAGGGGCAGCACAGCGGTAGCGGGTCCGACCAGGGGACGAATGGCCTCACCGGCGGCCTCCACATCCCACAGCTTCACACAGAACATCACGAGATCCACCGGCCCGATGCTGGCCGGATTATCAGTGGCCTTGGTCGGCACCAGATGGGTGTCACCCCGACCGCCCGTAATGCGTAAACCATCACGCTGCATCGCTGCCAGATGCGCCCCACGGGCGATGAAAGTGACATCAGCACCGGCCTTCGCCAAGGCCGCGCCAAAACCACCGCCAACACCACCTGTTCCCATCACTGCAATGCGCATCACCAATCTCCTGCTCTCAACGACATCCTATCCGCAGGCGTTCTGCCTGTCATGCGGGCTGCGGCGCTTTAAGCCTCGAATCCTGTGTGGATTCCTGTCATAAAGCAGCGATAGCACCCATAACGGCAGCAACGGCATGGCCTTCGCACAGACCATCGGCACCAAGCGTTATGTCTTCCCCGATCTGAAGACATTGCTGGCGCGCGCGACCCCCTTCCGGTCCGGTGATGCGCTGGCGGGCGTGGTCGCCGAAAGCGCCGAGGAACGCATCGCCGCACAGCGCGCCTTGGCGGATGTGCCGGTCAGGCATTTCCTGTCTGAAAGCGTGATCCCCTATGAGGTGGATGAGGTCACGCGCCTGATCCAGGATAGCCACAAAAAGGCGGCTTTCGCGCCGATCAGCAGCCTGACGATTGGCGGTTTGCGCGATTGGTTGCTTTCTGATGCGACCGATAGCCCAACACTCGCCGCGCTGGCGCCGGGGCTGACGCCGGAGATGGTCGCGGCTGTCTCCAAAATCATGCGCGCGGCGGATTTGATTGCGGTTGCGGCGAAATGCGAGAATGTGGCGCGGTTCCGCAATACCATCGGCCTTCAGGGGCGGCTTTCGATCCGCCTGCAGCCCAATCACCCAACCGATGATCCTCGCGGCATTGCGGCTGCCACCTTGGATGGGCTTTTGCTTGGCGCCGGTGATGCGGTGATCGGCGTCAATCCCGCGACCGATAATGTGGAAGCGGTGCTGCGCATTCTGGATATGCTGGACCGGCTGCGCCTCGCTTATGACATCCCAACCCAAAGCTGCGTGCTGGCACATGTCACCACCACCATGCGCGCCATGGATCTCGGCGCGCCGGTTGATCTGGTTTTTCAATCCATTGGCGGAACAGAGGGTGTGAACCGGTCTTTCGGTGTTGATTTGGCCCTACTGACCGAGGCGCATGAACAGGCACTCACGCTCAAGCGCGGCAGCCTTGGGCAGAATGTGATGTATTTCGAAACCGGTCAGGGCAGCGCGCTGAGTGCGGAGGCGCATCACGGCGTGGATCAGCAAACCCTGGAAGCGCGCGCCTATGCGGTTGCGCGGCGCTTTTCGCCGCTTTTGGTCAATTCGGTAGTAGGCTTCATCGGTCCGGAATATTTGTTTGATGGTAAGCAGATTCTCCGCGCCGGGCTGGAAGATCATTTCTGCGGCAAGCTGCTTGGCCTGCCGATGGGGGTTGATGTTTGCTATACCAACCATGCCGAGGCGGATCAGGATGATATGGATGCGCTGCTGACGTGCCTCGCCGCTGCTGGTGTCACTTACGTCATGGGCGTGCCGGGTGCGGATGATGTGATGCTCGCCTACCAATCCACCTCTTTCCATGATGGGCTTTATGCGCGCGCGGCACTTGGCAAACGCCCCGCGCCGGAATTCGAGGATTGGCTGAACCGCATGGGCATTGGCAGCATGACTGAGGCGATCCCCGCGCGCCTTTCGCCCAAGCTGATTGGGCTTGGATGAGCACGCCCAGCAAATGGCGCGATCTGCGCCGCTTTACCGATGCGCGTGTGGCGCTGGGGCGTGTGGGCAATGCGCTACCCACTGCCGCACATCTCGATTTTCAGGAAGCGCATGCGCGCGCACGTGATGCGGTTTGGTCCAGCCTGGATGTGGCGCAATTGGAAGTAGCGCTTGGACCACTCGGCCTGCCGATCCAACACGTGACAAGCCAGGCAGAAGAACGCCGGCGCTATCTGCTGCGCCCCGATTTGGGCCGCAAACTGCGGGAAGGCAGCACGCTAACCAAGGTGAAGGGCAGCATCGCGCTGGTGGTGGCAGATGGGCTTTGCGCGCGTGGCGTACAGCAGCAGGCGCCGGCTTTGCTCGCCGCATTGGTGCCGGCACTCGGCACGGCAGGCTTCACGCCCGGCCCCATCATCATTGCCGAGCAGGCGCGCGTCGCGCTTGGCGATGACATTGCAGAGGCGATGGAAGCGGCGGCGGTTGTTGTGCTGATTGGCGAAAGGCCGGGGCTTTCCGCGACCGACAGCATGGGGCTTTACCTGACCTGGGCAGCTCGGCGCGGCAGCAATGACGCCATGCGCAACTGCATCAGCAATATCCGCCCCGGCGGGCTTGGCGCGGATGCCGCTGCCACCAAGGCGCTTTGGCTATTGATGGAAGCGCGCAAGCTTGGCGCGACAGGTGTCGCGCTCAAGGACGAAATGCCGAGCCATTATCGGCTGACTTAATCAGCCGCAGCGTCAGCTATTCCAAGGCCGAATACGCCAAAGCGCGCGATGCGCAGCATCAGCATCCTGCAAATAGGCCACATAATCCGTACTATCCAGAAAACGCAGCGGTTGGAATGTACGCGCACTGGCCTCACGAAATTCAAGATGGCGCAGGATATTGCCAATCGCGCCAGCAAGGCGACGCACCACATCATCCGCGACACCGCGCGGCGCGCCAATGCCACGAAGCGACCCGCCGCGAATATCGTAACCTGCTTCCTTGAAGGTGGGCACATCCGGCGCGAATTCGGA
>JADCFR010000296.1 GCA_020249415.1 Roseomonas sp.
CGCGGCGCGCGGGGCTTTCGCCCATGGTGATGGCCGGCGCCTTCATGCCTGCCGCAGCCTTGGGTTGATCGCCATGTAAAGCAGATCAGCCACCAGGGAGAGCAGAACAAAAATCAAGGCGGTGGCCAGCACCACGCCCTGCACCACCGGGTAATCCCGGTTGAACACGGCATCCACAATCAGCTTGCCAAAGCCCGGAATGGTGAAGACCTGTTCGGTCAGCACAGCGCCCGCCAATAGCCGACCAAATTCAATCGCGCCCAAAGTTACCACGGGAATCAGCGCGTTGCGCAGCGCGTGCTTCCAGACAACGACCCTTTCGCGTAGCCCCTTGGCGCGCGCCGTGCGCACATAATCCTGCGACAGCGCGGTCAGCATCGCCGCACGCGTATGACGCATCAGCACGGAAGCAACGCCGGTGCCGAGCACAAAGGCCGGCATGATGGTCGTCGCGATGGATTGCCAGAAATCCTCGGTCAGCGGGACGTAACCGGATGGCGGCAGCCAACCCAGCTCCACACTGAAAAACAGGATCATCATAATGCCGAGCCAGAAATTCGGCGTCGAAATGCCAAACAACGCGACACCATTCGCCGCCCAATCCGCCGGTTGATCACGCTTGACGGCGGAAAGAATGCCCGCCGGCACGCCGATCAGCACGGCGATAATAAAGGACATCGCAGCAAGCTGCGCGGTGACCGGCAGCTTATCCAAAATAAGCTGACTGACCGGCATTCTGATGCGCCATGAAAAGCCGAAATCACCGGTCAGAACATTGCCGATCCAATAGAGGTATTGTTCATGGATCGGCCGATCGAGCCTGAGCTCCGCGCGGATTTGCGCCAGCACTTGCGGGTCGCCGCGTTCTTCCCCTGCCAGGATCAGCGCTGGATCGCCGGGCATCAATTGCTGCAGCCCGAAGATCAGGATGGAGAGGATGAAAAGCGTGGGCAGAACCTGCCCAATCCGCCGGAGAAGCCAGACCCACATGGCGCTTACTGCAACCGCACGCCTTGCAGCCGCACCAGCCCATCCGCGATGGGCCGATAGCCGGAAAGCCGCGCGCTATGCGCCATGATATTCTTGCGGTGCCACAAATAGATGCGGTGCACATCCTCACCATAGGCGATGCGCGCGGCGCGGGCGTATAGCGCCTGTCGCTTTGCCACATCCAATTCCGTGCGCGCTTCATCCAACAGCTTGTCCACCTCGGCATTCGAATAACGGCCATCATTCTGCCCGCCGCCGGTGCGGGTGAAGCTGAAGATATTGCCATCCGGATCGGTACGGCCGGACCAGCCGACCAGGTAGGTTTCAAACTCGCCCCGCGCGGCCGCCTGCAAGGATGAGGCGAATTCCATGGCGCGCAAGCGAAGATCAAAACCGGCTTCCTTCACCATGGCTTGAATAACCTCACCAACTTGCCGCAGGTCCGGGTTGTTCGGCACTGTCATTTCAACCGAGATCGGCAAGGTGGCGCCCGCTTCACGCAGCAGCGCCTGCGCGCGCGGCAGGTCCCGCGCAGTGGGTGGGAAATCGCGTACATGAAAGGGGCTCGCCGGCGGGAAGGGCTGGCGCGTTGGCACATACATGCCCTCATAAACCACCTGGTTCACCGCGGCGCGATCAATCGCCAATTCAAAGGCGCGGCGGATGCGCGCATCGCGGCCAAAGGGCGTGTTCGCGCGTTCGCCATTGCCGGTATTGATGCTGATGCTTTGATAGCCAAGCTCATCCACCGCCACGGCGCGCAGATTGCGATTGCGCTGGATGGTCTTGATGTCATCCGGTTCCATCCGTTCGGCGAATTCCACCGCGCCGGATTGCAGATTGGCCAGGCGCACGGTGTTGTCCGGAATGGGCAGATAGGTCACGCGCGCCAAGTGGATATTCCGCGCATCCCAATACTCCGGGAAGCGTTCACCAACGATACGTTCCTGCGCCACACGCTCCACAAAGCGGAAGGGGCCAGTGCAGACCGGGCGCGTGCCGAAATTGCGCCCCAGCGCTTCTGCTGCCTTGGGGCTGACCGGCATACCGGCGCGATCCGTCAGCGCCGCAAGGAAGGAAGCGGATGGCCCCTTCAGGCGGATGCGGATGGTGCGCGGGTCAATAACCTCCACGCTTTCCATATCGGCGATTTCGCTGCGGCGGAAACTGCCCTGCAAGGTCAAATGCCGCATCAGCGAATAGCGCACAGCTTCCGCATCCATCACTTCATTGTCGTGAAAGCGCACGCCTTCGCGCAGCGTGATGATCAGGCTACGCGGGTCTTCCCAGCGATGGCCGGTTGCCAGTTGCGGGACGATTTCGAGCTTTTCATTGATGTCAAAAAGCTTGTCGCAGAGCGCTGCATAGACAATGCGCCCAACGAAAGTGCGTGAGAGCGTCGGGTCCAGAATATCGGGGTCTTCCTTCAGCGCGATGCGCAAATGCTGCGCGCTGGCGGGTACTGCTGCGACAGCAAGCACGCCAAAAGCGGCAAGCGCCGCGCGGATCGTGGTTTTCATGCGTGTTCTCCCATCCCGGTTGGTGACGGGGCCTTGCCCCGGAAAAAACCTTGCAGCCGTGCCAATCTTTCGCCGCCGCCAAGTGCCACGATGCGCTCAGCAGGTGGCGGCAGGCTCGCGGCAAAATGGCAGGCCACCGCGTGGCCGGCACCTTCAAGCCGCGGGGTTTCAGCGCGGCATTGTTCAGTGGCGTAAGCGCAGCGCGTATGGAAGCGGCAGCCCGATGGTGGCGCGATGGGGCTTGGCACATCGCCTTCCAGGGGCGGCGTTCTGGTCTGCGCGCCCGGCATGGCGGCCACCAGCGCGCGCGTATAGGGGTGGCGCGGCGCGCCCAGCACATCCTCAGCCGGGCCTTCTTCCACAATGCGGCCCAGATACATCACCGCGACACGATCTGCGACATGGCGCACTACGCCAAGATCATGGCTCACCAGCACAAAGGTCAGGCGCAAATCGCGTATCAGATCGCGCAGCAGATTGATCACCTGCGCCTGCACGGAAACATCCAAGGCGCTGACGGGTTCGTCGCCAATGATCAGGCGCGGATTGCTGGCAAGCGCGCGCGCAATCGCGATGC
>JADCFR010000297.1 GCA_020249415.1 Roseomonas sp.
GGTCAATCGTTCTGGTCGATTAATTTTTGAGATTTATGCCTCGCTCGCGACCGATCAGGATTGGGGACGGGATCGGCTTGGTGACAATGCCCTGCCCAATGGGCGCACCTTTGCGCTCCGCCTGCCGCAGGGCCCCTGCATGTGGGATCTGCGCGTGGTGTATGAACGCGCCAACGGCCCCGCTGAAGAAAAGCGCAACATCAATCTCTGCACCGTGACGGAAGTCGTGTTTGACGGCCGGCAGATGGCGCAGACGCCACAGCCCCGCCCGCAGCCATCGCCACCGCAGCGCAGCGCACCCGCCGGCCCCACCGGCAATCCTTCCTTCAATCTGGTCAACCAATCACGTGCGACAGTGATGGAAGCCTATGTGTCGCTTTCAACCGAACAGGAATGGGGTCCGGATCGGCTGGGCAATGACACGGTGCTGCCTGGGCGCCATTTCGCCATCCGCCTGCCCGAAGGCCCCTGCCTGCATGATGTGCGCTTTGTCTATGAAAGCGGTCAGGCGGATGAACGGCGCAATGTGAACCTTTGCGAGGTCACCAATCTGATCCTGCCCCTGCAGCGCCAATAGGCGCTGCCTGATCAAGCCGGTAGTGTCACATCCAGATTGAGCGCGGCATCGCAACGCGCACTTGCCCCCGGTGGCAGCACCAAAGTGCATTCACGTTCTTCAATCAGCGCCGGCCCGGCGATGCTTTCGCCAGGGTGTAGCGCGAGGCGATTGAGCACTGGTGTTTCAACATAGGCGCCGCCGAACCAGGCGCGACGCGTGCCGCGAGGCAAAGCGCCTTCTGCGGCTGCGCCTTGTTGCGTAAGGTCCAGGATAGGGCGCGGCCCCGCGACAATCACCTGCCAGGAAACGCATTCCACCGGAAGCGCGGGTTCGGTGCGGCCATATAGCGCCAGATAGGCCGCTTCGAATTTCGCGCGCAGCATTGCCGCATCGCCGCGTGTGATCGCCTCAGCCGGGATTTCCGCTTCAACCTGAAACCCCTGCCCGGCATAGCGCATGGCACCCAGGATGCGCGCCGTGGCCGCTTCCGGCGGGACACCTGCCGCCGCTGCCATGGCCTTGCCTTGCGTGGTCATGGTGCCGGTGACCTCGCGCAGCTTGGCGAAATCGAGCCCAGCGAGCGGGGCCACCCAGCCCCGCACAAAGGCAAAGGAAATCGGCGCGGCGAGAAAACCAAAGGCCGAGGCAACACCCGCGCCCAAAGGCACGATGATGCGACGCAGGCTAAGCTTCATGCCGATATGGCAGGCATGCACGGGGCCCGCACCACCAATCGGCACCATGGCATAGGCATCAATACGCTTAGCCTTTTCCAGCGCATGGATCGCCGCGGCCTGCGCCATATTGCCATTGACGGTTTCATGAATGGCCCAGGCGGCTTCCGGCACGGAAAGGCCGAGCGGCTTGCCGATATGCTCGGCCAGCGCGGCTTCCGCCGCCGCGACATTCAGTTTCATCGCGCCGCCCAGAAAACTTTCGGCGCCGAGATAGCCAAGCACCAGATCCGCATCCGTGACCGTGGGCCGCGCGCCGCCAAGCCCGTAGCAGGCGGGGCCGGGATCGGAACTCGCACTTTCCGGGCCGACACGCACCAGGCCCAAGCGATCCACCCGCGCAATGGAACCTCCACCGGCGCCGATTTCGATCATGTCAATGACCGGTACCTTCAGCGGCAAGCCGCTGCCCTTGCGGAAGCGATCCACGCGCGCGACTTCGAAATCCAGGCTGCGCTGCGCCTCGCCATTGTCAATCAGCGCGGCCTTGGCGGTCGTGCCGCCCATGTCAAAGCACAGGATATCGCGCGCGCCGGCGGCAGCACCGTAAATGCCGGTGGCTTCCACGCCGCCCGCGGGGCCTGATTGCACCAGGCGGATCGGGTGACGCGCGGCGGTTTCCTCCGCGACGGTGCCGCCATCGGACAGCATCAGAAAAAGCGGGCCAGTCAGGCCAAAGCCGCGCAAGCCATCACTCAGCCGGCGCAGATAGCGTTCAAACACCGGCTGCACATAGGCGTTGCAGACAGTGGTGGAAGCGCGTTCATATTCGCCGATTTCCGGCACGACTTCGGACGAGAGACAAATGGTGAGTTCAGGCGCTTCTTCGGCCAGGATATCGCGCATGCGCAGTTCATGCGCGGGGTTGCGGAAGGCATGCAGGAAGCACACGGCCACTGCCTTGGCGCCGGCAGCGCGCAAGGCCCGCACCGCTTCGCGCGCACCCGCCTCATCCAATACCTCGCGCACCGAGCCATCCGGCAGCAACCGTTCCGCAACGCCAAGCCGGCGATGGCGTGGTACCAAAGGTTCCGGTACGCGCATGAAAAGATCATAGGTGTCGTGGCGAAGTTCCGTGCCGATTTCCAGAATATCACGAAAGCCCTTGGTGGTGATCAAGCCCGTCGGCACGCCGCGCCTTTCGATCAGCGCATTGGCAACCAGTGTAGTGCCGTGAATCACATGCCGCACTTCATTTGCCTGTGCACCAGTACGTGAGAGCAAATCGCGCACACCTTCCAGCACGGCTTCTTCAGGGGCCTGGGATGTAGTGAGCACCTTGCCATTGAAGATGCGGCCATCACGCGAATCGAGCATGACCAGATCGGTGAAGGTGCCGCCAATATCAACTCCAATGCGCCAGGGGGCCGTCTTCATGGCTTGACATAGCCTTCCTTGATGTCGCGTGCGATGGCGGCGGGATCGCGTTCTGATACTGGTCCCATGCCGCCGCCGCCGGGCGTTTCATAGGTAATGACATCGCCTGGTTGCAAAACGATGCGCGCCTTGGCGGGAACGGGCTTGCCATTCACCAAATCGCGTCCGCCGCGCCCGGGTGCTCCGCCCAGTACGCCGCGCGGCGGGTGTTGTACGCGTTCATGGCGATAAGTAGCGGTCACCGGCTTTTCGCCGACCACTTCGAAGGAAAGCCGTTGCGACAGCCCACCGCGCGTGCGGCCTGCGCCACCGGAATTGGGGATAAGCTCCTTTTCCGTCATCAGCATCGGCACTGCGTTTTCGAACTGCTCTACCGCCTGTGTCGCGACATTGGATGGGAAAGAAAGGCAGGCGGGGCCATCATGGGCGGGTGCCGCGCCATGGCCCCCATTCAGGAAGAACATGCGCACATAGCGGCGGCCGTCA